>CAXMUG010000055.1:0-15533 GCA_964196535.1 uncultured Mycobacterium sp.
GCAAACTGGTGCCTATAGAAATTAATAGTCTGCATGCTTGGATTATTCATATTAAAGATAAAGATGGGAAAGATGCACCTAATGCAGAGGTTAACGTAATTGGCGGCATGCCTGAACATAATCATGGACTTCCCACACAACCGCAGATAACCAAGAATCTTGGTGATGGCTGTTACTTACTTGAAGGCATGAAATTTCACATGCTTGGCTGGTGGACAGTTACTGTATCTATCATGAACGAAAATATAAGCGATGCAGCCACTTTTAATCTTAAATTATAATATTGCTAATGCTGAAGTTTTCTCGCAACATATTCTTCGCGACCATTATAATTGTCTTAGTATCCTTACTGGCATGGTGGAGCTACCAACATAACAAATTTTCTGCCTGGTCTGCAGATGAAATTAAAATTCTGCAATCCCTATCAATAAGAAAGCTGCCGCCACTTCCAAGAGACTACAGCAATGCCGTTGCAGATAATTTAGGCGCAGCAGAATTTGGTAGACAATTATTTTTTGACGAGCGCTTCAGCCATAATTCAAAAATTTCATGCGCAACTTGCCACATACCCGAACAATACTTCACTGATGGTTTAACAACAGCTGCCGGTGCACAAGCAGGTGTTCGCAACACTCCTACTTTAATTGGTACAGCTTATAGCCCATGGCAATTTTGGGATGGCCGCAGTGATAGCCTATGGTCACAAGCTTTAGCTCCATTAGAAAATAATATAGAGCATGCCGGTTCTAGGGCACAGTTTGCGCATATTATTTTTACAGATAAACATTATCGCGAACGCTATGAAGAATACTTTGGGTCGATGCCAGACTTGTCAGACAATAAACGTTTCCCAGCTGCTGCTGCTCCAGTTGATAACCCGGAACTAAAAAATGCCTGGCAAGCAATGAGTCTCAAAGATCAAAAAGCAATAAGCGTAGTTTTTGTAAACATAGCGAAATCCATTGCCGCTTATGAAAGATTGCTGATGCCAGCCGCATCAAGATTTGATAACTACATAGAAGGAATAATTAAAAATGATTCTGAAAACATCAAATCACTAAACAAAAGCGAAATAGCAGGTTTAAGGTTATTCATTGGTAAAGCGCAATGCATTAATTGCCATAACGGGCCTTTATTCACAAACAATGAATTTCATAACACCGGCATCCTTTCTGCAGCACGACAACTACCGAGCTTAGCCCGCGCGACAGGAGTGCGTGTTGTTTTAGCAGATGAATTCAATTGCCAAGGCGAATTTAGTGACGCACAAACAAAACAATGCGGAAATTTACACTTTGTTAAAACAGGAGACGAATTAATCGCCGCCCATAAAGTGCCAACATTGAGAAATGTAGCAGACACCGCACCCTATATGCATGCTGGACAATTAAATACCCTGGAAGAAGTTATAGAACATTACAATCAGGCGCCATTAGCGATGATTGGACACAATGAGATCGAGCCACTAAAACTAAGCAGAAAAGAAAAAAAACAACTTACTCAATTCCTACACAGCTTATCTGGACCACTTGCAACAGACCCCAAGTGGCTAATAAATCCACATATATAACTGAGTTTTGTTCACTCTATTTCTAAAGAAATAGTAATGCAGCCAAAACAATCTATCCTGTTAAGGATATAAATATATTCGCCAGTCTTCTAAGATAAAACCGCTATACTTACCTTTCAACTTTGGAGTTTATGATTTTGAATGCAACCATTTCAGCGGTTCGCACCCAAGCAAGTGATTTATTTGAGATAAGCAAACCACGCATTGCTTTATTAGTCTTGCTTACTACTTTTACCGGCATGTGGTTAGCGGGTGGTGGTTATGTGCCCTTAGACTTAGTCATCTATACTCTAATAGGTACAGGTTTAGCCTCAGCTTCAAGTGGCGCATTAAATAATTACGTTGATCGTGAAGTCGATAAACTCATGGCTCGCACACGTAATCGTGCATTACCTTCTTCAAGGCTACACCCGCAACAAGCGCTATGGCTTGGTGGGCTATTAAGTATTTCTTCATTCGCGATTTTATTTTATTTGGTAAACCCACTAACCGCATACTTAGCGTTAGGCACTACTTTTTTCTATGTAGTGATTTACACCATATGGTTAAAACGCACTACACCACTGTGCACAGAAATTGGCGGGATTGCAGGAGCATTACCTCCCGTTATTGGTTGGGCTGCAGTTGCCAACGAAATTAGTTGGCAAGCTATGGTAATGTTTTTAATAATGTTTATTTGGCAACCACCCCACTTTTGGGCGTTAGCCTTACTTCGTGCAGACGAATATCGTCGAGCTAATTTACCAATGCTACCGGTTGTTAGCGGCATGAAAGCCACCAAATTCAGAATGTTGCTTTACACCATCGTGCTAATTCCGGTTAGTACTACCATGTATTGGTTTAATCTTTCAGGCCCTATCTATCTCGTTGCCGCTTTAGTCTTAAGCATTATTTACTTAGTCATCACTATAGATTTTGCTCGCAAACCGATTACCCACCAAAGCACAAAACGTTTGTTTGGCTTTTCCATTATTTACCTATGCGGCTTATTTGTATTTATCTTTGCGGATTGTCAATGCAATGGTGCTATATAACCTAGCTAGCTAACCTACTCCTGCTACCCTATTAGTTAAGATGTATTTTCAAGATCCTGTGCTATCGCCATCCACACTGCCTAGAATAATGCTCGCATACAAATTTCTGTCTAGATTTAATTATCATGAGCTTTAAACTCAGGTAAATAGCGTTCACGACAAATATAGTCTCTGAAGATTAGGTGATTCCACTAATAATGGAAAATTACTGAGAAACGCACCCAACTATTCATTACAGATTTTAGCCAAACAGCCGATATATATTATAAGCAGCACTATCGTGATTACATGCTATGACTATGAAAGCATTTATATTCACAATTACCTTATTTCTCATGACTTTCCAGCATGCATACGCTGCAGTGACCACTATTAGATGCGATTACGACACCTTCGCCTCAATTCAAAAAGTTGAACAAACTAATGAAATCATGCAATTAGTATTCACGGTAGATACGAAGACCAGTGAAGTACAAGTTGTTCGCAAAACGGGCGTAAAGGATGTTGATCTATATCCTACCGGTGGCGGGTTTACTTTTGTCGAAGTTAATGAACGTGGCAATGTACTCACAACCACTGTTGATATCCATGGCAAAACAGCGCATAGCAGAAATACAATTTAGATAGCGAACTTATCCTCAGTCAGTTTTATGGTACCTATGATTACGAACAATAAATTCATTTTTTAGTAACTATCCCTGATCATGTGCTTCGCAAGGACTGCGCAAATAATCGGGTACATTTGGGGGACAAATTCCACAAGCCTCATTTCCGGGAACTGCAAAATCAATTTTTCTTGGGTAGGGGAGATCCAAGCTATTCATGATGGTAACAAACTCTTCTTTAAGTATGTCATTTCCTAATCTAGGGTTACGCGCCTTCTCCTGAGCAATACTAGTTACATGATGTCCTGCATAGTCATGCGCAGGATAGACTAAAGTCTCACCAGGCAAAGAAAATAGTTTCTCCTGGATACTATCAAAAAGCATTCCTGCATCGCCGGATTGAAAATCGGTTCGACCACAAGCATCTATAAGCAAGGCATCTCCTGTAAACACCATCTGTTGTGGTCCTTGATCAATTAAATATGCATAGTGGTGATCCGTATGTCCTGGCGTGAACAATGGATGTAGTTTTATTGTGCCAATACGGAAAACCTTACCATCTTCAACCTGCATATCTGCGCAGGGCAACTCAGCCTGTTTTGGATAAACAATTTCACTTCCAGTCAACGCCTTAAGTTTTGTGGCGCTGGTGAGATGGTCCGCATGTATGTGCGTATCGATAGTGTAAGTGAGCTTCAATCCTAGTTGTTGAATAAGCTCTAGATCTCGCTCAACTGTTTCTAATACAGGATCAATTAATGCAACAATACCTTGCTCTTGGCAAGCAACAAGATACGTATAAGTAGAGGAGCTAGGTTCAAATAGTTGGCGGAAAATCATATCTTTCTTTAAATATATTTTAATTGTAAGCAATCTTTCATGCTCACTAGAGGTCTAAACTCTTATTTATGAGCGATTTCTTTATCAGTGAAAAGATAATCTTTTAACTCTTTATCCATGACAGGGTCCTTGCGACGAATCCATTCCAATACCATAGCCGCATGCTCTTTTTCCTCATCACGGTTATGCGCCAGAATGGCTTTCAAATCTGCATCTTTACAAGCATCTACACGTTGATTATACCAATCCACAGCCTCAAGCTCTTCCATCAAAGAAGTGATCGCACGATGCATGTCACGCGTTTCATCAGATATTTCATCTATTGATTCATGATAACCTTCATTTGCCATACCGAACTCCTTAATATTAAATATTAGATCACATTCCTAGCATTTAGTTTACTAGACTATAACTATATTTTTAACAAATAAAATTACAAAATGAATTACGAAGTTATCGATGCACATGTATATCCCAATGGGCAATTGGATGTTTTATCTAAAATTGAAGTAAGTCGATTACTCGACACTAGTCAAGGTGGCTTGTACAGATTATTTCGTAATTCTTCACTAGCAGTATTGAATTGCGGAAACCCTCTCAATGATGGAAAAGAGTTATTAGAAAAGTATAAATCTTTTGATATCACCTTAATACAAGAGGAAAAAGGCATCAGCCTTAAATTGAAAAAGGCACCTGCCAGTGCATTTGTAGATAACACAATTATTAAAGGTATAGGTGAGCATCTATTTTCAGTATTACGAGACATTATCTATGTAAATGATGAAATATACTCAAATCCTAAACTGGATTTGCATACCTCGGAAGGAATTACCGATGCAGTATTTCATATTCTTCGAAATGCAGATGTCCTACATCCCAACACCGAACCCAACTTAGTGGTTTGTTGGGGTGGTCACTCAATCGGCAGAAAAGAATATGACTATTCTAAAGAGGTAGGCTATGCATTAGGTTTGCGTGGCTTAAATATTTGTACTGGATGCGGTCCAGGTGCAATGAAAGGCCCTATGAAAGGTGCAACGATTGGGCATGCAAAACAACGCATCAAAGACTCACAATACTTAGGTCTTACAGAACCTGGAATAATTGCTGCAGAACCGCCTAACCCTATTGTTAATGAATTAGTGATTTTACCTGATATTGAAAAACGTTTAGAAGCCTTTGTCCGCCTTGGGCATGCCATGATTGTATTTCCAGGAGGCGTAGGCACCGCAGAAGAAATTTTCTATACACTTGGATTTTTATTACATCCGAGCAATAAAGGCATCCCTTTCCCACTCATTTTTACTGGCCCTGAAAGCGCAAAAGATTACTTTACTGAAATCGATAATTTTATCTTGAACACCTTAGGCAAAGAAGCACAAAATTTTTATAAAATTATTATTGCCGACTCTGATGCGGTAGCGAAAGAGGCACAAGATGGTATCAAGAATGTAAGAGAGTATCGTGAAAACAAAAATGATGCTTACTACTTTAATTGGACACTCAACATAGATCCAATTATGCAAATTCCCTTTGTTCCTAGCCATAAAAATATGCTGGCCTTACAGTTACACCATAATCAAGAAAAATATCAACTTGCTGCAAACATTCGCAACGCACTCTCCGGCATTGTTGCAGGTAACGTAAAAGAAGCAGGTATTAAAGCTGTAGAAGAAAAAGGTCCGTTTAAAATCAAAGGTGGCCAGGAAATACTAAAACCTTTGTCTTCATTACTCGAATCGTTTGCGGCTATGCAGCGGATGAAAATTTCAAGCAGCGGCTATACACCTTGCTATGAAATTGAAGGCACATAAGATTAAGATTGCTAACTTAATAAAGTAGCAATCTTAACTAGCTTTATTTCCAAAAATCTCAAATTTCGTGATAAGTAACACCCTCTTTAATAATGGTTCGTATCCCTGCGTGCCGATTATGGTTCTGAACTTTATGGACAGCACTGCTATATGCTTTGAAGCCATCGGTGCCTTCTCGTACATGAAAATGCGTCACCAAATGCAACCCTAGTTATTTAACATAGCAGTATCTAAATCATTTAGTGATTCAACTCCTACAGAACTATCTGACATTGAATACCAACCTTATCTTGAAAAATTACATATAAGTATATTAAATACATATACTTATAATTTTTAGTGTATATGGACTGTTAAAAAGGTTTAGAAGCTTACCGATGTTTTGTATAAACAAAACTACAGGTGGTCGCATGTAACAATAAATGAAAAGACAGCCAAATTGAGTGGTTATTCAATAAATATCATTAGCTCGTATATTGCTAATCTACTATCGGCGCAAAAGTATTAGCTATGCACTTCCTTGTACATAACTATTAGTCAGAAAAAGAATTTATATTTTTCCATCCAAACCCATTTGATAATACTTATGTGTAATCTCTTCTTGATTTTCTAACAACCAATCAATATTTGGCTCATTATTCATTGCTTTATGAATTGCACTAGCCATCGCTTTACGATGAATATCAAATAAAATTTTATGATCTAAATCATCCGCTTTAGCCACTAAAGGATTCAACCAAACCGAAACAATAATTCCGATATCGTTAGCTTTTTCTTTAGGGATGTCGCCTGCACGCACCGCATCTAACACACCATTTGCAATCGCAGCTTGGACAGTACCCATTAAAATATTGGTATAGCGCTCATCTTTAACAGTAACTTTGCTTACCATAAGCGTTGCTGGACGCACTTGAATATCCGTATTCATAATGGCAAGTACTCTTGAATGACCTTTAACCTGATCTCCAAGTAAAGTAGCAAATGCTGTTCCTACTGGACCATCAAGCTCGCCAATAACTACTTCAGGTTCTGCAGCCGTTCCTGCTGGCCCACCTGCAACTAATGCTTCACCTACTCGCATTCCGATTCTTCCAGACATATTTTGCTCCCTTAAGATATTAAAAAAATGAAATTAGCGCGTTTGGCTTATGCTGCCGCACTACGACTTGATCGCTTACGCTCAATTTCTTTTAAGAATTTTTTACGTAGGCGTATGCTGTTAGGCGTAACCTCTACCAGCTCATCTTCATCGATAAATTCAAGTGCTTGTTCAAGGGTATGTCGAATTGGGGTAGTTAAAGTAATTGCTTCATCAGTTCCGGATGCGCGAACATTTGTGAGCTGTTTACCTTTAATTGGATTCACTGCTAGATCGTTATCGCGGTTATGAATTCCAATTATCATGCCTTCATATATTTCAATCGCAGGGCCAATTATTAAACGCCCCCTTTCTTGTAATGCATAAAGCGAATAACCAAGTGCCTTACCCGACACCATAGAAACCAACACTCCATTCTGGCGTTTAGCAACTGGGCCAGCTTTCACCGGTCCATAATGATCAAAAATGTGCGTCATGATGCCACCGCCTGAAGTCATGGTCATAAACTGAGAGCGAAAGCCAATCAAACCACGTGCAGGAACAATAAACTCAAGTCTAATTCGACCTTTACCGTCTGGCTCCATATTTTTAATTTCAGCACGCCGCTCACCAAGTTCTTCGAGCACTGAACCTTGATGAACCGTTTCACAATCAATCACCAACTGCTCATACGGTTCGTGCATTACGCCATTAATTTCTTTGCGTATCACTTCAGGACGCGATACACCCAGCTCAAAACCTTCACGTCGCATACTTTCGATTAATACACTTAAATGCAATTCACCACGCCCAGATACTCTAAACTTATCTGCCGTGTCACCCTCTTCCACTCGTAACGCAACGTTATGAATGAGTTCTTTATCTAATCTCTCTCTAATATTACGGCTTGTTACATATTTACCATCTTGTCCGGCAAAAGGTGAATCATTCACTTGGAAAGTCATACTGATGGTAGGTTCATCAACAGATAGCGGCGGCATAGCTTCGACAGCTTCTGGAGAGCAGATGGTGTCAGAAATATTCAACCCATCAATGCCGGTGATACAAATAATTTCGCCCGCTTCTGCCTGTTCAGCATCCACGCGATCTAAACCATAATAGGTCATAACATTTAGAATTTTCCCATTGCGAGTTTTATTATCCGCGCTGGCAATCGCAACTGGCATATTTCTCTTTATCACGCCACGTGTGATACGGCCTACGCCGATTACACCGACATAACTATTGTAATCCAATGCGCTAATTTGCATTTGCAAAGGGCCGCTGAAATTCACTTCAGGCGCAGGCACTTTATCTATAATCAGATCCAACATCGGCGTCATGTCTTCATGCATGTCATCCATTTCCAAGCCTGCAATACCTTCCAACGCAGATGCATACACGACTGGAAAATCTAATTGCTCGTCTGTGGCTCCCAAGCGATCAAACAAATCGAATACTTGATCAACCACCCAGTCAGGGCGAGACCCATCGCGGTCTACTTTATTAATAACGACTATGGGTCTTAAACCACGTTCAAATGCTTTTTGTGTAACAAAACGTGTTTGTGGCATAGGTCCATCTACTGCATCTACCAACAATAAAACACTATCCACCATCGATAACACACGCTCTACTTCGCCACCAAAATCTGCGTGCCCAGGTGTATCCACTATATTAATACGGTGATCCTTCCATGAGATCGCAGTATTTTTTGCCAAAATGGTGATGCCACGTTCACGCTCTTGATCATTGGAATCCATGACGCGTTCTGCATCCATACTCTTACGATCTAAGGTGCCAGACTGCGCCAACAACTTATCAACCAGAGTGGTTTTTCCATGATCTACGTGAGCAATAATTGCGATATTTCTTAACGATTGAGACAAAATTAGTTCCAGTGTTTTTGTGTTTGATAATTAGCGGCCCAGCATCTAGCCGGGGCTGAAATATGCCTGAATCTGTCTGAAAATAGTACATTTCATTCTGAATAGAGCAGCGTTGGAATCACCCAAATATACCCAAATTGTGAAGCTAAACTACCGTTTCGTCGGAAATGACGATATAAAACTTATTAATTACACCAAATAATCAAAATAATTATTTATTTGTAGGTTCTTTTTGCCGGAATCACATTCCTAACTCCACCCCTAGGGTCTTCGACATCACCCTCATATCGAGGGATTAAATGAATATGCGTATGCGGAACGGATTGTCCTGCAAGCTTACTTACATTTATACCAATATTGTACGAATCAGGTTTATGCTTTTCTTCCACCATCTGCTTTGCAAGACTAACGTTTTCCCAAAGCTCAGTTATCTCTTCCTTGGTGCAATCAAAATAATTTGGGACATGTCGATTAGGGATAATAAGCATATGCCCTGGAGATGCAGGATGTTTATCTTGACTTATAAACGTTAGATCACCTTGATATACAAGATCAACTCTTCTACAAAAAATACAATCGGAAGACATAATAATTTAACAAAGAATGGTGGCCGAGGGCGGAATTGAACCACCGACACGAGGATTTTCAAAATTATCTGGAAATTACCTCATCTAATTAATACAGTTACTTACGACGCTTCCCTTCTAAGAACTGTGCCAATAACGAACAACAATGAACACTAGAATACTATGATGTGACACAGTTTTGTCACATTGTAAGAATGTTCGCTTTCGGCCAATAGCGGACGTTTCCGATTAGCTGATAATTGATCCTCTATCGATGCGTTAAGCGGCAATTATATTCTAAAATTAGACATAAGCATTGCACACAAATAGCCACCGAGAGAATCTGGTCGGCTAAAGCTAAAATGTTCTAGTTAAAGTTTTTTGCTCCGTCTAACCTCTGGGTGGGTGAAGGTCGTTCCCGTAGGTATTACATTCACGAATTTTACCGTGTAGGTTCTGTATGAACATTTCACTTCTTTGGTTTTGGGCAATGCCTCTTGCCGCAATTATTGCCTCTAGCTGTGTATTGTGGTGTGAAGTATCTTTGCGGTTACCCTCACCACGTACAGCCCAGCCATCATCGCGGCGTACTACCCATTGGTTTTTTCTAGCCATTTTTAGACTCCTAAATTGCGCATTCACATGCATTCATGCGTATCGTAACATACCTACAATATATAGGGGAATTTGGCCCTGAATAACACAACATGTTGTATAATCACGCCTATAATAGGTGGGATTTAAAAATAATATAAAAAATTTTGAGGAAGCAGAACAGTTAAAGCAGGTAATAGAACTTTTGTTGATTACATGCTTATACCTTCCTAAGACTCTGTAAATTTCATATTCAACAGTGGAAAAGCGTCACAAATATCTCTAGCTGCTTCGACAGTCTTATTACCCCATTGATTGGTAAGAGCAAATGTTCTTCCTTCAAACTGGAATATTTCACCTTCTTTGCAAAAGTAGCGAGGGCGGAATTAAACCACCGACACGAAGATTTTCAAAATTATATGAGATTTTTCTCAATTAATAAATACAGTTACTTACGATGCTTCCCATATAAAACTGTGTCTTTAACGTACAACAATGAACCTTATAAATCTACAATGTGACACCTATTAGTCACATTGCATGAATGTCTGCTTTCGGCCAATAGCGGCCACTCGCAACTTCTTATTCGTTATAAAATTTATCCGTTAACAGCATCTTTATGCTCTGCAGAGATTACGACAGACCCTAAACTTTGTTCAGTCTCTACTCTTCGATGTGCTTCGACAGCTTGCTCAAACGAATAGATCTTATCGACGATTGATTTAATTTTGTTCTCTTCAATCATTTCCTTAAGTGTGAGAAGTTCTTCCTCTTTTTTCGCCAGCGAAAACAAAATAAGCAGTCATTCAATTAGTTCTTTTGAATGGTTTGTTAATCACCCTTAGTTACTCATCGGTTGGTTCACAACTCGGGCAAATATCCAGATCACCAACCTCCTGTTTCGTATAGCGGGGGGTGATATGTTGTGGGCAATTCCTGTCCCAGGCTTCTATATGAATAATATAGGCACGTTCCATTTGGGCTTTGTAATCGGATACTGAAAGTTGTTCAATTAAGTTTGCATCGTCTTCATTTATCTCAGCCGTACCCCAGAGTTTGATACGTGTTCTATTCGGATAATCCATGAAGAAAAGACATACCTTATTGTTATCTTCCAGGTTGCCATAAGAGATGTACTGTCTATTTCCAGAAAAATCAGCGAAGCCTAGTGTGCGACTATCAATCACTTTTAAAAAGCCTTTAGGCCCACCACGATGTTGAATATAAGGTTGCCCTTCACTATTAACAGTGGACATATAAAAGGAATCACGTTCTGCAATGAAATCTCTGAGTTGGTGTGTAACCGTATCTTGCCAGCTACCTCGCTGCTCCATGTTTGCATAGGAAGATCGCGAACCTTTTTGATCTTGGATTTTTTTAACCGTATCGGTAAATGCGATATCACTTATGTACTCTCTCATTGCTTCTCCAATTTTTTTTTGAATTTAGATAGTCATCCAATTTTTCAACTATTCATCGAATGTTCGCTTTCGGCCATAAGCGGTCATTCCTAAGCATTACTCTTTTCTAAAGTACAATTTGGTCGCTCATATAATCGATCAAGATAGTTTTGTAAGTTTTCAAATGGTTCAATTAGCTTGTAATAATTAGCCCAACTAATCGTAAATCCCATTATTATGTCAGTGACAGAGAATCGATTATCAACAAGATAATCATTATCCTCTAAAGCTTGATCAACAACTGCAGCAGAAGCAGAAAATAATTTAGCATTTTGTTCAAAGACAGCAGGGATTCGTTCTTCCTTAGGTAGAACGAATGTATTTACGGCCGTATACCAAAGCCAAGCTTCCATTTCACTCAGACAGAAACACACCCATCGGTCGTGGAGCGCACGTTGCCACGTTCCGGGTTTTGCAATAAGCCCTTTCTCAGGAAATTGATCGGCTATGTATGTGCTTATTGCAGCAGATTCAATTAATGGTTTGCCATCAATTACGACTGCCGGAACTTTCCCTAATGGGTGTACCTTTTTGAGCCCATCACTACCAATTACATCACGTCCCGAAACAGACTCATAAGTTGCGCCCACTTCAGCTAATATCCATCTGCAACGTTGTGCACGTGAAGTTGGAGCCTCGTACAAAGTTATATCCATGTAAAGCCTCTCTTATTCCTATCGTTCTAATTTGATTTATGACTCATGATGCTAATGTCCGCTTTCGGCCAATAGCGGTCGTTGCAGGCATCAATGAAGCAATTGTTAAAGGTGGTAATCACACCAATTTGCACGCCGCTTAACTGACTTTATAAGCTGCAAAAGCCTCGTCCACGTCAGTGTCAAAAAGATGGTTGCTATAGTTACTCAGCACCTTTACTGATACCGCAAGAATAATAGCCAGTAGATGGATCTCGGTATAACCTGCCTGTAAAAACGTTTTTACTCTATCGGGTTCAGGTCGACCTCGACTATCGTTAACTTCAACAGCCATGGCATACAAGGCTGCTAATTTGCTATCGCTAATGACATCTCCGGAACGGATGGCGGTTAATACCTCTTCAGCTACCCCAGAATGATTAGCAGCTAATGTACTATGTGCTGCCATGCAATAGTGACAGTCATTGGCTTTACTGATAGCCAAAAAGACCACTTCTTGCTCGGCTGGGCTTAAGTCGCTTTGCTCACGAAATAAACCGTAACCGTGTAAATAGGTATCAAGAAAGGCCGGCAAATTAACCATATTGCTATACATATTAGGTATAAAACCGACCTGCTTTTTTGCCTGATTCAGTATGGATGCTTGTGCCTCGGACGCAGATTCCAGTGCCACCGCTTGTAAGTTGTTAAATAGATAATGTGATGTCATGGGTTTGTCCTTTTGATTAAAATACTTTAAATAAAAAATAATCGTAAACGCATTCCACTATTGGCCTACGTTCTGAATGGTGACGATGTCACTTAGCGACTCGTAATACTCATTACATTTTGGACAATCACCCTCTTCATCAATCCATTCGGGGTGATCAAATCGAATTGAATCCAAAACAAATTTTTCAGCCATTACACTGAGTTTGTTTCTTTGATTTTTTGTTGTGTTAGTTGTATTCATGTTCATCCTCCTAAGAATTTTGATTTAAATTAAAAAATCATTAATTCATACGTTCAATTTCAGTACTGAAATTATTCAATTCAGATTCACTGAAAAGATAAACGTCTTTGCCATCACTAATTTCTCCTTGCACATCTGTAAGGGAGGGAACGTCATTTAGAATTGGTAATGCAGTGCTATCAACTTCAACAATGTTGAAGCTATGATTGAGTGTAAATTTAGGTGTATACGAAATCTCGTTATTCCTTGTATCAACCATGTTAAATACCGTCCCTGGTAGTACATTTCTTTGCTCCTTCGATTGATATCTATCTTGATGCCGATATGTTTCAACTTGCTCAATCAACTCATACACAGAATCATTTTCTTCTATGCCCGAAGCAGTAGCGCGGTTTGTGCTAAACATTACGCCTAGTAGAAACAATCCAAATAATCCGAGCTTATATAGATCGTACGTATGATTTTGTAAATTGTAAATTTTTGTCTTCATGTGCTTACTTTGTGAGTTATAAAGATGCAATTTCACAGCGTTTCTGCTCGATAAAAGCAACCTCATCAGAATTAATTTCACCCTCGATACCATAGACACGATCGATCAGAGGGATGACTACACTTTGTTCTCCGTAGCTTTTGCCTTCTGATAAAACCTTGCCAATCAAGTCATATTCTTCGATTCCATTGTCTCGGCTTTGCGCAACTGTATAAGCCGAATCCCCTAGCCATTCACAAAACGTGGGCTTATAAGTTCTATCCTCCGCATGACTGATCATACTTAGGCTTAATAATAGAATTGTGAAAGTTAATTTTTTCATGTTTCACCTCTTATAAATTTCTTATATACATCCTGTTACGACTTATATCTGATGAACGTCCTTGTTCATTATTCTTCCGTGAGCATAAACCTTGTTATACAACCTTATTAAGATTGTCCGTCGTAAGCCTGCATTAACTTATTGGTGTCAACGATTTCTCTCTTACGACTAGGGAGTACGACATCAAACTGATCTATTGGTCCTTGTACAACAATCTCAGATTGGCTGTTGTTAGTGGACACAAAGTCACTGGCTTCAACAGTGTCGATAGATATGCCGCCGCTTGCCCATGCAAAGTTAGTTGCAGCGAGTAATACAGCAATTAATAGTGCTTTTGCTTTCATAATAAATCTCCAAATAAATAATTGTTTAGTTTCGTTTGTAGAATTTTTAATTTAAAACTTTTCAAACTTATGGGTTAGTCGTGGCACATGCACAAACCTTACAAATATTTAAAATTATTTTTTTAAATATTTATTTCAATATATTTGTAAGTATTTTAATGAAAGACAGGTCATGCACTGAATATGTATGCGTGCATACAAATATAGACACGACAGAATGTCTTTACTTAATAATATTTTGGGATGACGCGATGAATTACCGCGCGTGAATTAGAACAGGTTAGATTATTTAGAGTTGGAGAGTTTTTGACGAATTCGTTCGCGGGCCGATGTGGAAAGACTTTCTTCACACTGATTCAGAGTTTCGTTTTGTTTCTCTGAGCCCACGCTACGGTGAAGAAATTCCAAGCGTTTTACATAGCGACAGCAATACTTACACATCATGAGATGGAATCGCATCCCCAGTTTTTGACGTAAGGTTAATTTTGCATCTAATGATTGAGAAGCTAAATTAGAGACATCTTTACAACTAAGCATGGTTATTTGCTTGTCACGGGTTTATTAAACCAGGACACATCTAAACATATCTGCATCTTTTTACGAATCCTAGATAATGTAGTCCAAAGGTTACTTTGAGACATATCCATGGTTTTACAGAGATCGTCGGTATCGAAGCCATCTACTTCTCGCAGTAAAAATATAGTTGCAAACCGTTGTGGCATATTATCCAAGCAGCTATAGATGGCACGCCAAAACTCGTCTTGCTCTAATGCTTTCTCAGGTTGCGACCAATTTTTAATTTCAATATTCAATTGCCCTCTCTCATCATAAGGCTGTGCATCTACTAGTTCATTTATTTGCGCATCGTCTTCAAATTGAATTTCACGCGCAGCTTTTCGAAAATAATCTATGGTCTTATGTTTAAGAATTCCAATTAACCATGTTCGTTCTGAGGATTGGCCTTGATAGGTCTTAAGGGCCTGGATTGCAGCAAGTAATGTCTCTTGTACTAAATCTTCAGCCGTTGCCTCATTACGTACCCGCATAAACGCATACTTAAAAAGTGCATCCCCATGCTCATCAAGCCATTTGGATGGATCAGTGCCCACTGTCATTTTTTGCCCCAATAAACTAACAAACATCATCGTAGCGCTTTGTTTCCTAAGTGACCAAGGAGCAATGTGACTATCCTCAGTTGATTAGTCGTACTAAATGCTTAAACCTTACATAATTATTCATTTATTAAATTCAAAAACTTATATTGAGTTAACTATGTCAGCACCTATTGGAAATCAAAACGCACGTAAAGCTAGAGAATG
>CAXMUG010000056.1:0-20770 GCA_964196535.1 uncultured Mycobacterium sp.
CCAGTTATTTCATACCTAAAAAGAATATCGTCTTCAACTGGGCCGCTACCAATATTGTGAATTATTTTAGGTCGATTTGAATTACGGGCATTTTGATTTGACACAATTCCAATGTGTGGCAAGTTACCTGGCAACATCCAAGTAACAAGATCTCCCACTACATAAACTCTTGCATCCTGACTAATCTTCAACTCTTTCCCCTGCCTTCCAAAGTAGCCCTGTAAGTTAGGTACGCGACGATGATCGATATTAGTATCCGTAGAACGCAAGCCCCAAATATTTGGATACTTCGAAAAATTAGCACGCATATCTTCGTGAACCAGTTGTTGCAAATCAACACCAAGCTTTCGATAAACTCTAACCACTAAGTCCGTGCATACGCCTTGGCGTTAATGGCATATCACCCATAGGGTAATCAATGGTCACATAGGCGCCATTATAAATCACTTTATGCTGCGTACGCTCTTGCGCAGCTTTTACTATATGTTGAGGAAAAGAATCAGCCAAAAAATCTGCATAGACAAAACTTGATTGCAAAAATAAGCAAGTAGCAAAAACTAAAAACGAATTATTTAAGGTCGAGAACATCCTGCATATCGTAAAGACCTGTGTTCTTAGAAGATAACCAACTCGCAGCACGCATCGCACCTTGCGCAAAGGTCATTCTGCTTGATGCTTTATGTGTAATTTCTACGCGCTCACCCGTTCCCGCAAACATTACAGTGTGATCACCTACAATGTCTCCAGCACGAATGGTTTCAAATCCGATGGTTTTTTTATCACGTTCGCCCGTAATACCTTGTCTACCGTATACTGCACAATCTTTTAAATCCCTACCTAAACTTTCAGCTACGACTTCACCCATACGCAATGCAGTGCCAGAGGGAGCATCTATTTTATGACGATGATGTGCTTCGATGATTTCAATATCGTATTCATCACCCAAGGTTTTTGCAGCAGTTTGCAATAGTTTTAAGCAAAGATTTACACCAACACTCATATTAGGTGCAAACATTATTGAAATAGTTTCGCTGGCTTTTTGTAATTTTTGCTTTTGAGAGTCATCCAAACCTGTAGTGCCAATCACCATTGATTTTCCGTTTGTTACACAAGACTCTAATGACTGCATGGTGCAATCTGGAACTGTGAAATCGACCAGAACATCAAAGTCGCTAACGTGAGCCGCTAAATCAATATTAATCAAAACGCCTAAGCTTTCTAAACCGGCGGTTAGACCCGCATCCTGACCAATTGAATTTGAGGACGCAATTTCAAATGCTGCGCCCAATTGGGCATCTTGATGTTCAACACAGGCTTGAATGAGCGTTTTACCCATACGCCCGCTAGCGCCATTTACTCCTACACGAACCATTATTGAATGCCCTTTGAAATAAGGACTAAAGTGTACACCAAACTATTCGCTCGTCACACGAGGTGAATAATAACGAGATTTATTCGTCCCAGAATTTTAGATTATCAAAAAAGCCCTTTACATTGTCCGTCCAAGAATGTGACTTGGGACTGTGCTGATCTCCACCCTTCTCAATCTCAGCCGAGAACTCTTTCATAAGATCTTTTTGTTTTTTAGTTAGATTAACGGGTGTTTCAACCATGGTTGTGCATAGCATGTCACCGGTTGCTCCACCTCGTACCGGCTTTACACCTTTACCACGTAACCTAAATAAACGCCCCGATTGTGTTTCACCAGGTATTTTTAATTTAACTTTGCCATTTAGCGTCGGCACTTCGATTTCTCCACCAAGTGCCGCCATACTAAAGCTGATAGGAACTTGGCAATGTAAATGGTTTTCTTCACGGGTAAATAAATCGTGTGGTAGCACATGGATTTCGACATACAAATCACCAGAAGGACCGTTGTTTGCCCCAGCTTCACCTTCTCCACTTAGACGAATTCGATCGCCTGTATCTACACCTGCAGGTACTTTAATGGCTAATTTTTTATTTTCCTTAGTGAGACCTGTACCCCGACAGTAGTCACAAGGTACTTTAATGGTTTTACCTTTGCCACGGCATTTCGGGCAACTCTGCTGTACAGAAAAGAAACCCTGCTGCATGCGTACTTGCCCAACACCACCACAAGTTTCACACGTTTCTATGGTTGTATCTGGCGCTGCACCTGATCCTTCACATTTTTCGCAAGTGGATTGCTTAGGAATATCAATCGTAGATTCGGTACCAAATACAGCTTCCTCTAAACTTACTTCTAATCCGTATTGTAAATCGGAACCGCGATAGACGCGTTGTCCGCCACCGCGACCTCCACCAAAGATGTCGCCGAACATGTCCCCAAAAATATCACCGAAATCTCCTTCTCCACCGCCCGCTGCACCTTGTACACCTGCATGACCATATTGATCATAGGCTTGGCGCTTGTTGGCGTTACCTAAAACCTCATAGGCTTCCTTAGCTTCTTTAAATTTAGCTTCGGCCTCATGATCACCTGGATTTCTATCTGGGTGATATTTCATTGCAAGTCGACGAAAGGTTTTTTTCAATTCACCTTCATTGACTGTGCGTTCTACCCCTAGAACTTCGTAGTAATCTCTTTTTGCCATCTTTTTTTAGGATTTTTACTTTAAAATATTAATTAGCGTCATATACACAAAAGTCCGGACTCGTTTTCACGACCCCGGACCGACTTCATTACTAGTTTTGAAAAACAGCTTATTTGTTATCGTCTACTTCTTCAAATTCTGCATCAACCACATCATCATCTGCAGCAGCGTTCGCGTCACTAGCTTGCACACCCTCCGCACCTGCATCACCATTTTGCGCATACATTCGCTCGGCAAGTTTACTCGATACTTCTGCAAGTGCTTGTGTTTTAGTCTCGATAACTTCTTTATCATCTTTATCTAAAACATCTTTAAGATCTTTCACTGCATTTTCAATTTGCATTCGCTCTTCTTGCTCAACTTTATCACCCATTTCTTCAAGCGATTTTTCAGTTGCATGAATCATTTGGTCCGCGGTATTGCGCGTCGCAACTAGCTCGGCAAACTTCTTATCTTCTTCAGCATGCGCCTCAGCATCTTTCACCATGTTATCTATTTCATCATCTGATAATCCGCTAGAAGCTTTAATAACAATAGACTGCTCTTTGCCAGTAGCCTTATCTTTAGCCGATACATTTAAGATACCATTTGCATCGATATCAAATGAAACTTCAATTTGTGGAATTCCACGCTGAGAAGGTGGAATGTCTGTTAAATCAAAACGGCCCAACGATTTATTTGCTGAGGCTTGTTCGCGCTCACCCTGCAAGACGTGTACGGTTACCGCAGTTTGGTTATTTTCAGCGGTTGAAAATACTTGTTGAGCATTTGTAGGGATCGTAGTGTTCTTGTCGATTAATTTAGTCATCACGCCACCCATAGTCTCAATACCTAATGAAAGTGGAGTAACGTCCAACAACAACACATCTTTAACATCACCACCCAATACACCGGCTTGAATCGCAGCACCCATTGCAACAACTTCATCTGGGTTTACATCTTTACGTGGCTCTTTGCCAAAGAAATCTTGCACAACTTGTTGCACTTTAGGCATACGAGTTTGCCCACCCACCAAAATAACATCGTTAATATCTGACGCAGATAAATCCGCATCTTTGAGTGCTTGCTTACATGGCGCAATGGTACGCTGAACAAGCTCATCCACTAAAGATTCAAGCTTGGCACGTGTAAGTTTAATGTTTAAGTGTTTAGGTCCAGAAGCATCTGCCGTGATATAAGGAAGATTCACTTCAGTTTGTTGACCTGAAGATAATTCTATCTTAGCTTTTTCTGCAGCTTCTTTAAGTCTTTGCAATGCAATTGGGTCATTATGCAAATCAAAACCCTGATCTTTCTTAAATTCATCAGTAAGGTAGTCGATTAAACGCATATCGAAATCTTCACCACCAAGGAAGGTGTCACCATTTGTAGACAACACTTCAAATTGGTGCTCACCATCTACTTCTGCAATTTCAATAATGGATACATCAAAGGTTCCACCACCTAAATCGTATACTGCAATCTTGCTATCACCACGTTTTTTATCCATACCATAAGCAAGCGCTGCTGCAGTAGGCTCATTGATAATTCGCTTAACTTCAAGGCCAGCAATTTTACCCGCGTCTTTTGTTGCTTGACGTTGTGAGTCATTAAAGTATGCAGGCACAGTAACCACTGCCTCTGTTACCTCTTCACCAAGATAATCTTCCGCAGTCTTTTTCATTTTCATTAGCACACGTGCAGAAATTTCTGGCGGCGCCATCTTGTTGCCATCAACTTCTACCCAAGCATCACCATTGTCCGCCTTAATAATATTGTAAGGGACAAGTTTGATATCTTTTTGTACCGCATCTTCCTCAAAACGACGGCCAATTAAGCGCTTGATGGCGTACAAAGTATTTTTAGGATTAGTAACGGATTGACGCTTAGCTGCTTGACCTACTAGTGCTTCGTCACCGTCTGTGAACGCGACAATCGACGGGGTGGTTCGATCACCTTCGCTATTCTCTATGACTTTTGGTGTGGTGCCTTCTATAACGGCCACACAGGAATTGGTGGTACCTAAATCTATACCAATAATCTTACCCATCGTTATTCTCCAAAATACTCAAAATAATGTTGATTAAAAATTAAACTGACTCTTATCTATATTCAAAGGTTGGGCCATGAAGGTGGTTTTCAAGGACAAATCTATAAAAAAATCGACTTTTTACCCAAAATTATTGGGATTTTGGCTTTTGTCGGCTGACCAGCCCTTATTCAACAGCTTTTGCGACTATTACCATGGCGGGCCTGATTAAACGCCCATGTAAGGTGTAGCCTTTTTGCACCACGGTTAACACTGAATTAGGCTCGTGCTCTTTGCTCTCCTGCATAGTCATCGCCTCATGTAGATTCGGGTCAAAAGCCTCACCCACAGGATTTAATTCTTCTATAGAAAATTTTTCAAATGCATTACTAAGTATCTTAAGAGTCAATTCGGTACCTTCTTGCAGCTTTTCTACATCAATATCTTCAGCGCTTAGACCAAGCTCTAAGCTGTCTTTAACTTGTAGAAGCTCATTCGCAAATTTATCTACTGCATACTTATGCGCATTGGACACATCACGCTCTGTGCGTTTACGTAAGTTTTCCATTTCGGCCTGCATACGTAACATTTTATCGTGATATTCAGCTGCTTGTTGTTGCGCATCTTCTAACTGTTGATCTAATGATCGCTCCATCTCATTTGTGTTATTTTCACTTTCTTCTGCCTGAGATTGAGCATTTTCTTGTTTATCTTCTTGCGTTGGTTCACTCACGATTGAATCATCCGTTTCTACATTTTGTTCTGAATTGGTCATAAGGTTCTTAAATATATAGGGCAATATGTAGGCTAAATTTTATTATTCAAGCCCACTATTTAACTTTTAGTATTCAGAGCTTCGCCCAGCAGCTTAGCAGTTAGATCTACAATGGGTATTACTCTTTCGTAAGACATGCGCGTGGGACCTACTACTGCTAATACACCCATAATTTCATCATCCACGGTGTAGGGCGACGTCACAACACTGCAATCATCCAACGCTTTATAGCCAGATTCTTGACCAATAAATATTTGCACTCCTTCTGCACATATACATCGATCCAATAAATTCAAAAATTCTCTTTTTTGACTAAAAGCATCAAATAAGCCTCGCAACTTATATATATCGGATAGCTCTTCATATTCCATTAAATTCGTTTGACCCACGACCACATAATCCGGTTCGCCTGTACTGGATTCTGAAAAAACTTTTTCACCCATTTCTACAGCCGAGCGCATTAACTCGTTCATGTTTTCGCGCACATGATCTAACTCCTGCAGTATTTTTTGTCTCGCCATTACCAAGTCTTGCCCAGCACACAATTCATTCAAATAATTAGCGGCTTGCTCCAATTCTGACGGGCTATATTCACGGTCTGTGTGAATAATGCGATTTTGCACTTCTTTTTGGTTAACAATTAAAATTGCAAGAACACGCTGATTGGATAATGGTAAAAACTCTATTTGACGTAATTCAACACGGCCTTGTTTTGGTAGTGTTACCACTCCTGCCATGCTAGTTAAACCTGAAAGTAATCCTGATGCACTCTCAACCAAACCACTCATACTTAAATTGGATTTAAGATCTTTTGATACTCGTGTAACCAAATCATTTGTTAAGGGCTGTACAATAAGCATAGTGTCAACAAACAATCGATAACCTTTTGTTGTCGGTATACGTCCTGCCGAAGTATGCGGTGCTTCAACAAATCCCATATCTTCCAGATCTGCCATTACATTACGTACGGTTGCTGGACTAATATCTAATGCAGACATTTTTGCCAAATTGCGCGAACCCATCGGCTGACCATCTGTGATATAGCTTTGCACCAGCACTTTTAACAAACGTTGGGCACGATCATTTAAAGAGCCATTTAAAGAGCCATTTAAAGTGTCATTAGGGTTCATAGATTGAATGCAGCATATATAATCAATAGATAGTTATTTAGCACTCAATATAAGAGAGTGCTAAATAATCATTACAGCCCACCCTATACATGTCAAGAAGCCCGCATAGAGGTGTGGCAGCCCATGGTGTACGCGCTAGATCCGTGATAGCTTTAAAAAAAATCAAATACATAGACCACTCGTGAGCCAGTTTTCCAAAATCGGTATTATCTCCAAACCTGACGATCCAGCCATTGCGTCTACGGTTCAATCCTTATACCGGTATCTTCATAGCCATTCGCTTGAGATCTGCGCTGATCAGGTATCCACTACGTTTCTAACAAGCGAGCCTGTAAAAACCTCTAGCCTTGAAGAAATCGCATCAACTAGTGAGCTTGTCATCGTGGTAGGAGGAGACGGCACAATTTTGCATGCCGCACACAGTCTAATTCAAAAAGAAATTCCTCTGCTCGGAATTAATTTAGGCCGGCTAGGATTTCTTGCAGACATAAGCCCTAATGAGATTGAGAAACAGCTAGATCAAATTCTTGCAGGTGATTATTTAGAAGAACAGCGTGTTGTTTTACAGGCCAGCTTAATACGTGACGGCAAGTCAATTGGTACATGTTGCGCAATTAACGATGTAGTCGTGCATGCTAAGGAGATGGTGCGCATGATCGAATTGGAGACTCGCGTAAATAATAAACATGTAAATACATTACGCGCAGATGGCTTTATTGTTGCCACCCCTACTGGTTCAACTGCTTATGCTTTGTCTGGTGGCGGCCCGATTTTACACCCAAGCATAGACGCAATTGTGTTAGTACCAATATGCCCTCATACATTAAGCAACCGACCTATAGTGGTAGACGCCAATAGTAAGGTTGAGATTTTATTGCCAGAGGTAAACCGTCATACCGCACTCGCTTCTATCGATGGTCAAATTGATATGGATTTCATGCCAAATGATATGATCGTAATTGAAAAAGGGAAACAAGCTTTACGGCTAATACAACCCAAAGATTATGACTACTTTGATGTATTACGTGAAAAATTGCGCTGGAGCACTTCTCCAAACAATAATCGCAACTAAGTACCAGTAGTTTTCATCAAGCCTATGCTCAAATCTATTTTTATTAAAAACTTTGCAATCATTGATGAGTTGGAGCTGGATTTCTATAATGGCATGAGTGTACTAACGGGTGAAACCGGAGCAGGCAAATCAATAATAATTGACGCACTTAATCTTACTTTAGGAAATCGTGCCGATCGTTCTGTTGCACGTATCGAAAATGAAAGTGTAGAAGTGGTAGCCACCATAGATGCCAGTAGTTCCACAGAAGCCACCAACTGGCTTAAAGAACACGACCTAGATGATGGTGAAGAATGTGTTTTACGCCGCGTGATTAGCAAGGATGGGAAATCAAAAGCATATATCAACAATAGCCCGTCTTCAGTAACCGCTCTTCGCAGCCTTGGTAATTTATTTATTGATGTCTATGGCCAACACGAACACCAGTCACTAATGCGTGTAGATATGCAGCGTCAGTTGTTAGATGATTATGCGGGTAATAATAGCCATATTGAAAAGCTGGCTACAGTTTTTCGACTTTGGCAGAGCTTAAAAAATCAACTGCAATCTGCTGTAACTAATCAAGCAGATACACGTGCAAAATTAGACTTACTTCGTTATCAATATCAAGAACTGGAAGAGCTCAGTTTAAAGACTGACG
Source organism: uncultured Mycobacterium sp. (assembly GCA_964196535.1). Lineage (GTDB taxonomy): Bacteria > Pseudomonadota > Gammaproteobacteria > UBA4575 > UBA4575 > JABDMD01. Next base: position 8,202 of record CAXMUG010000056.1, read on the forward strand.
AATATGATGAGATCAATGAAAAGTTTAAACTATTAAACAACTCGAAAGATCTTAATGAAAATAGTATGCGCATCTCACAACAGCTTGCCGATGACAGTGAGAATTCGATCTATGATTCACTTAGCTCATTAATTAATGATGCTGAAAAATATGCTGCCATTGATAATGACTTAAACGAACCTCTAGAAGCTTTACGCAGTATTCATATACAAACTAAAGAAGTTGCGAGCAGTTTGCGCAATTACTCAGAAAAAATCTCATCCAACCCTCAAGAACTACAATTACTTGAAGATCGCATCACCGCAATAGAAGAAATTTCTCGCAAGCACAAAATTAAACCCAATCAACTGGTTACTATGCATGCTTCAATTAAAGACGAATTAAATGCAATTGAAAGCGGTCACGATGACCCCGAAAAAATCAAAGCTTCTATGCAAGACGCTGAGCTGCAATACCGCACTACCGCCAAAAAAATAAGCAGCGCAAGAAAGGAAGCCGCAAATGAGCTTAACGCAAAAATAACCGAATCTATGCAAACACTAGGCATGCAAGGTGGCCGCTTTCATATTAATGTGGAGTCTAAAAAGACTCCCGAACTATCCTTAAACGGCTTAGATGAAATTCTATTTTTAGTGAATACCAACCCCGGACAATCATTGAAGGTGTTAAATAAGGTGGCTTCTGGCGGCGAACTTTCCAGGCTAAGCCTTGCCATACAAATGGCTACATCAAATAATTTAAAAATTCCCACTCTTATTTTTGATGAAGTCGATACCGGCGTGGGCGGAGCAACTGCTGAAATTGTTGGCAAACATTTACGCAAATTAAGTAATAATGCACAAGTATTTTGTGTAACCCATTTGCCTCAAGTTGCTGCACAATCTCATCATCACTATAAAGTGAATAAGTTTGAAAAAAACAAATCCATAGCCACTAATGTTTCTCACTTAGCTGAAGATGAACGCATTAATGAACTAGCGCGCATGTTAGGTGGCGTGGAACTAACAAAGAACACACAAGAGCATGCCAAAGAAATGCTCCGTCAAAGTAAACTATAAAATATGAAATATTTAAAATTTTTAGCCTGCGCATTGTCTATACTTTTATTGCTTGCTTGCCAAAGCAAATTTCTCACAGTGCACAAAATTGACGTGCAACAGGGCAATGCACTAGATGCAGAAATGGCTAACAAAGTGAAAATGGGCATGAATAAAGAACAAGTGCAGTACGTGCTTGGCAGCCCATTAATCACAGATAGCTTTCATCCAGATCGGTGGGATTATATTTATTTATTAACACCCGGCTACGGAGAACAAGAACGTAGGCTACTAACACTAATATTTGATCGCGACGAAGTGATTGACATAAATAAATACAACATTGTAGAAAGCGATACGGCTGACGCTACTATAGACTCTGACGATGCGAAGAGAATAAATAAAGAAAAATTAAGCGAAAAAGACCAGGAAGAAGTAGAAGCGCTTGAAAAGCAAGCTGATACTTTAAAAGGAGTGTTAGAAGAAAATAAAAACCCAGGGAAATAATCTTTTAGCTATGCAACAAAAAAATTACTTTAAATATCTTATATAGCATTATTTACAATCACCTATACGAGTGCCGTTCCATTTAGTACTCATTGTAAATTCTTGCCCATTAAAGTTAGCTGTAATATCCATTCCACCTGCAATTGACTTCCCAGATGATTGCGCATTTCCTTCACCTGTCATTGCAACACCTTCATTTTCACAGCGTAGAGACCACTGCATTGACTTGGCACCCACCTCTGAATCGATAACTTCACAGCCACTATTATCATCCATCATACGTTGTGGACTAATCTCTGATTCTTGTATGCAATCTTGAGATACATTTTCATGCGTACCACCCGGACTTGTAACCTGACTTTTAGTTTCCCATAAGCCTGGTTCAACTTTCATACCACCGGCAAGGACAAAACCAATTAAACTTAAATACACTATTCCTGCAGTAATTAATTTATTGGTGACTTTTAGCATTGTTAGCGCCCAGTTTTAGTTTAAATTTTTAACTCAATTAATGGCCAGCAGTTCTATAGCTATTAACTTTGCAATTCTGCACGTTTACGGCGCGCATGCATCGGATCAATAGTTAACAATCTATAAATCTCAACTCTATCTTGGTCATGCAATATCTGTGTATATTGTACGACTTTCCCATAAACACCAACCGCATTTTTTGTAATGTCGATTTCACTGTATATTTGCAAAATTCCTGACTCATATATAGCTTGTTCTACAGTACTATTCTCAGGAAGCTTCACCGCCACCAACTCCTGGTGATTGCTCAATGCATATGCCACAGTGACCTTTATATTTTGTTCAAGAGCCATATATCTGCTGAGCTCTTTCAGTAAACGCAGACACTAATTTATTTGCGACTTGGTTGAAAATTGGTCCTAAAGTAAGTGCATATAAACGATTTGAAAACGAATACTGCATATCCAATTCGACCTTGCATGAGTGTTCATCTAGTTCATTAAACACCCATGAACCTACTAAGTGTTTAAAAGGGCCTTTTATTAAGCGCATGGTGATTTTTTTATCTGTATCTAACTCATTGCAGGTTGTGACTGATGCGTTAATACCACGCTTAGCAAAGCTCATGGTTGCTTTTTTTTCATTCTCACTTTCACTATGCACATCACACTGAACACACCAGGGAACAAATTCAGGATATGCATCCACATCATTAACTAGTTTGAACATTTGCGCCGCAGAATACGGCAACAATGCGCTACGCTGAACATGAGTCATAAAAAACGTTACGTTATATTAAGTTTTTCAAGAACACCTAACACATGCAGAAAGATAAGAATCACGCCAATCGGCGTTATATATCTTGCTAAAAAACGCCATAATTTATATGCGCCTTCATGTTTAATTCTTAATTCTTCCCGTCGCGATTTTTCTGACATTAACCATGCAGCAAATATACAAATTAATATGCCGCCCAAAGGCAGCATAATATTTGAAGTTAAATAATCCAGTAAGTCGAAAAAAGATTTTCCATCCAGAAAAGTGCCATTAAATAATTCTATCTTGCTCCAGGTATTAAAAGAATAAACCGTTCCTAAACCAACCACCCAAGTCACAACTCCGCAAATAACCGATGATGTCATGCGGGTAATTGAAAGTTTCTCAACCAACCAGGCCACAGCAGGCTCAATTAACGATATAGCAGAAGTCCATGCTGCGAATACAAGCAAGATAAAAAATAATGTGCCGAAAATTAATCCGCCACTCATTTGGCCAAATGCCAATGGCAATGTGTTGAAAATTAAACCCGGCCCTTGCCCCGCTTCTAAATCATTTACAAACACGATAGGGAAAATGGCTAAACCCGCTAAAATCGCCACCAAAGTATCTGTAAACGCAACCTGAATACTTGTGGTCGCAATCGATGCATCATCCGGCAAATAAGAGCCATACATCATGATGGCACCCATACCCAAACTTAAACTGAAAAACGCCTGCCCCATGGCTTTCAACACGACTTCAGGACTTAATTTGGTAAAATCAGGAGCAAATAAGAATTTCAAACTCTCTATGAAGTCTCCATACAACATGGCGTAGCCAATCATAATAAAAATTAAAATAAATAGTGCAGGCATTAAGATACGAACAGCCGTTTCTAAACCCTTGCTCACGCCCCTTACTACAACCACCATAGTGAGAAAAACAAATACGCTATGCCAAAATAATAAACGTCGTGGATTAGAAATTAAATTATTAAACACTTCTCCTGCTTGCTCACTACTTACACCAGAGAATGTGCCTGTTGCAGTTTCGACCACATACGCTAACGCCCAACCTGCAATCACACTGTAGTAAGAAAGAATTAAGAAACCTGCTAAGACCCCCATCAAACCTAGTAGTCGCCATGCACTACTACGCTTCTCTTCTATCGCAACAGTCGTCATAGTGTTAACTGGGCTGCTCCTACCACGACGTCCCAACAAAACTTCAGACATCATTACTGGAATTCCAAACAAAGCAATACACAACAAATACAAGAGCACAAACGCACCACCGCCGTTTTCACCTACCATATAGGGAAATTTCCATATATTTCCCAATCCCACTGCAGAGCCTGCTGCCGCTAGCACAAATGCAAATCGTGAAGACCAGTATCCATGTATTGAAGTTCTTACTGTTGCCATAGCTTTTTTATTTCATTATTACTATTGATCATCTACAAAATTAACACGAAATTACAGTAGGTGATTCTAATAGCTAAAAATTGCCATCGAATGCTCATGTTAAATACATCATAATAGCGGCATGGCAAAGCCTAAGCATAAATCAGATAACTCTATTGCAGTTAATAAAAAAGCCCGACACGATTACTTCATCGAAGAAAAATTTGAGGCTGGACTAGTGTTAGAGGGCTGGGAAGTCAAAAGCTTGCGATCAAAAAGTATACAATTGAAAGAAAGTTATGTGCTGGTGAAAAACATGGAAGCTTGGCTACTCGGTGCACACATTAGCCCACTACCTTCAGTTTCTACACATAAACTTGCAGACCCCACCCGTACACGTAAGCTGCTCATGCATAGGAAAGAACTAGCAAGATTAATTGGTGCAGTAGATCGTAAAGGCTTCACACTTGTGCCATTAACCATGTATTGGAAAAAGGGTATGGCAAAACTTGAGATCGGCTTAGCCAAGGGAAAACAAAAACAAGATAAACGCGCCAGTATTAAGGAAAGAGATTGGCAGCGCGATAAGCAGCGACTGTTAAAACACGGAAAATAATTTAACCATGTTATATATTTCGCTCCACCAAAACATAAATTAAATTCTATGATTTATCTTTTAAATACTTCTTTTAGTTAGTTTTTATTCCGCAGTTAAAAACGCCAGACTTAGACTCTTTTTGTGTCGCTTCTAAACATTCAGAGTAAGAGCCAAATTCACCTACCACAGTTGAAGTTTTTGAATTAGAGCTTGCATACACTTCTCCCACCCATTTTCCACTAGCAGTACCATCACCATTACCACAAGCTGTAAGTAATAGCGTTACGGCAAATAAAATACATACAAAAAGCTTAGGTAACATTAGATATCTCCACATAATTGATCTTAGGGGTTGTGCCGGATTGCGCAAACTAAGATTGGGCAAAATGTAACGAAATTCGAGCTGGTCGGCAACCTTTAACGAATATCCGCATCGATTATTTGGACTTATCTTTTAGCCAGACACAGCCCATCTCACTTTCCTGCTGAATCTTATTCAAAAACGCATCATGCGCTTGTAACTCCTCATCACTGGCATAAATTACTTTCAATGCATCACGATTAGAATCAAGTCCTGCTTGCGCACTATTTCTTTTGGCTGCAGTACCTGCATTTGCCGCTAAACTAAGGCTGGTTTGCCCACCGGTTAAGGCAAGATATACATCTGCAAGAATTTGCGCATCAAGCAACGCTCCGTGTAACTCTCGATGAGAATTATCAATTTCATAACGCTTGCATAAAGCATCTAAATTATTTTTTTGCCCGGGGTGCATTTTTCTAGCCATGCCAAGCGAATCAATAACTTTGCAGCAATCCTTGATAGCCGTAATGCGGTGCCCGGCTTTTTTAAGCTCAGGATTGGTAAAGCCTACATCAAAACTAGCATTGTGAATAATCAACTCAGCATCTGCGACAAACTCTATAAAGTCATCTGCGATATTTGTAAATTTTGGTTTATCAGCAAGAAATTCTAGTGATATGCCGTGCACTTCTTGCGCACCTGCATCAATTTCACGCTCAGGATTTAGAAATTGATGAAACAATTGGTCAGTTGTTCGTCGATGCAACACTTCTACACAACCGATCTCGATAATGCGATGCCCTTGTGAGACTTCTAGACCAGTAGTCTCTGTATCAAGTACAACCTGTCGCATAACCGTGAATTCCTGATTTATTTTGTTTCTTAAAACTCTACGATAGCAGATTATCTATTGCATCATTCGCTAATTGATCAACCTGCTCGTTTTCTGCATGCCCACTATGTCCTTTTACCCATTCCCAAGTCACATCATGTTGTTCAACTAAATTATCTAATTGTTTCCATAAATCTTCATTCTTAACAGGTTTTTTAGCAGCAGTTTTCCATCCATTACGTTTCCAATTTACCAGCCATTGTTGAATACCATCCATAACGTAGCGTGAATCGGTGGTGATATGAACCGCGCATGATTTATTTAGCTCCTCAAATGCGGATATCACTGCCTGCAATTCCATACGGTTATTTGTAGTTTTTTTTGCAGCCCCTTTCAATTTAGTTTCTTTACCACCATAGCGAAGTATCGCTCCCCAGCCGCCCGGACCAGGATTCCCCCTGCAAGCACCATCGGTAAAGATTTCAACGCGATTTTCTGACATATTTACTCTGCCTGGCGGTAGGTTCAGTTACATTCACAGGAATCATACGACGCCGTGGTTTCCATAGCTGCGTCGTAGGCGTTAAGGTAAGTTCACGCTTCTTCGCTACAAATATTTGCAACCCACCCAAGCGCCCTAAACCCACTTTCTCTGCATTATTCAAAAACTTCATACGTTGTTGAAAACGCAAGTTTTGAATAGGTGGCTGCAATCCCACATGCTCAACCGTCATGACTTTAAAACCTAGAAGCGAAAGCCAATCTTTTAACCTTCTTTGCGTGTAGAAATGTGCCGCCCAGGGTGCACGCTGACTGCGTATTAATACCAGTTTACTCAAACCCATCATGCTAAACGGATTAAAACCAATTATTACCAAATGCCCTTCAGCAATAAGTACACGATGAATCTCACGCAGCACTTGGTGCGGTTTAGGTGAAATATCTAATGTATGAGGTAAAACAATTAAATCTAAAGTATTTTGCGGAAACGGCAAAGCTAATGGATTGGCAGCAACATTACCTTTCTCAGTATTTAAGGTCATGTATATTTTTTGTCCAATCTTACTACTAGAAATTAAATCTATCTCATCCGCTAAACCGCCGATTTGCAATGCATGGTAACCGAATAAACTCGGCAACAATTTCTCTAATTTAATTAATAAGCCTTTGTATAAATTTTGTCCTGCAGGTGTTACATACCACTCCTGTAATTGTTGTGTATATTTAGCCGAATTAAAAAGCACAGATTCTTTCATGTATTAATTCTACCTTAAAACAGTTGCTTGGAACGCAAACTTTTCATTCCAGGTCAAGATTACATTATTGTCAGCAAATATCTCTTAAAAATTTAATAGTTGATCTATTTATAGTGTCTCTTTATGCTTCGCGGCCATGGAGACATGGGTGTTAAACAAGAACCGTCTAGCTATATTATTCTTAGCGTTCTCAGTCATAGCCTGTACACACTCTCCAACAAATTCTGATCTAAACAACCCTGTAGATTCTGTCTATGCACATCCAGATGCATTGGCACAGAAAGCGGATTTTATTAGCCCACCACTACGTAGTGATTCTCTTGATAAAGATTTACTAGCCAATGCTAAAAACAATCATCTCATATGGCAACATATTGAAAACAAACTTGAATTAACTGAGCTATACGATCATCCGCGAGTAGTTCTACAAAAACATAAGTATTTAAACAACAGCAAATACTTAGAGAGAGTAACCAAACGTTCAGAGCCCTTTATTCACTTTGTTTTAAGTGAAATTGAAAATCGACAAATGCCTGCAGAATTAGCTATTTTACCGATAGTTGAGAGCGGTTATTATCCAAGAGCGCGATCGCGTGCGCGAGCAGAAGGCCTCTGGCAAATTATGCCTTACACCGCCAAAGATCTTGGCTTAAAACGTTCAGTAGGCTATGACGGCCGTCATGATGTTTACGCATCCACTTCTGCTGCACTCGATTATCTCTCGCAGATGTACGACAAATTTGATGGCGATTGGTTACTTGCACTCGCTGCTTATAATGCTGGACCCCACCGCGTCAGCAGAGCACTAAAAAAAGTCAATATTCATAACAAAAATGCTTACTGGGATTTGCGCTTACCACACGAAACACGCGAATATATTCCTAAAATTTTAGCCTTATGCGCAATCATCAAAGACAAAGAATTTAGCAGCACTTTGTTGCATCCAATCGAAGATACTCCTTACTTAGAAACTATCAAACTTAGTAAACGCATTTCACCAGCAAAATTAATACTAGCCGCTGATGCCGACGAAACTGAAATAAAACTATTAAACCCTGCAATACGAAATCTAAGCACACCTATTCCGGCCGGTTACCATTTACTTGTACCCAAACGAGATGCAGAATTATTAGCCCTTGCTATAGATAACATGCAAGAAGCACCACAACCTACTTGGGCAAATCATAGAATTAATCGCGGCGAGTCGCTAAGTGGAATTGCTAGGCGATACGGCACCACCATTGGCGCCTTACGCGAAGCAAACAACATGCATAACAATAAAATTGTTGCAGGACGCACTTTAGTAATACCACTTCATCAAACATCTCATAAAAAAAATGTTGCGCAAGCTGCTCCCAAATCTAACAGTGCACTAGTTGAATCCAGCAGAACCTTCGATGAACCTTACGTCTATGTTGTCGCCATGGGTGACAGCTTTTGGAAAATCGCAAATCGCAACAACACCACGGTAAAAAGATTATTTGAAATTAACAGTCGCAGCGCTGATCAGCCGCTTCTACCGGGTGAGACCATCTTAGTCGATTAGACCCCTTCGCCTCACAGAACCCCTCTCGCTAGCTTCTGTAGCCTTCAAAACAGAAGAGATATCACATAATTCACTGATTTTAATTGCTTACGTCTCTAAAATACTATAACTCGTCGCACTCTCGGCCCGTACTTATAGTCGCCTTAGCGGGCTCTGTAGTATGCTCCAAAGCCTTGAAATGCCAATACACTTACTATGGAAATCAACACTTTAGGGATGCCTAAGATTACACAACCACTTGAATGTGCTTTGGAAAAACCAGGCTGGTTATTAATCAGTCTGGAAAGTCATCAGTAACCCTTGGAACAAATGGATGTGTGCATAAGTCTAGCATCAGACTTGATTAAGCATCATGCTAAATATGCTTAGAGATAATAAAATCAATACAGTCTGGTTTGCGCTAAGCCTATTGGTTTCAGTGTTAGCTGTTACGTATCTTTGGGCGATGCAGCCACCGATCTTAGTTACTCAAGTTATCGTCATTATTTTAATTTCAATAGTCTCGCTCGCATGGGCATTTATGGGTTCGTCTAGCAGAGATATTGCAGACACATCACACTCAGATGCAGCAAACCGGTTTGAATCTCGTAACAATCAGCGTAGCGTTGGGCTTAAGCTACAAGGCTTAGGTCAATTAAACTTAGCATTTGAAAAGTTTAAGCAATGTGCTCATAACCACGACACGGCTAATTTATTGTATAACTTAGCAACTGATTTTCAAATCAAAGGTGAACCTGATAATGCCAAAAAAGCATTTGAATTTATCTCTACTTTTGAATCTAACTTTAAAGATGTGCAGGAACGTATTGCATTTTTCAATGGAGAAATAATACCTCCAAACACTACTGCCAATGAAAATCCAAATAAAGAAATTTTACAAAAAGAAGCTTCAGAACAATCAAGTCCAGACGCTGTTATAAAATTGCAGTCAACAATTATAGAAAAGGCAATTGCTTCAGGAAAAACTGTTATCTTAGCTCCTGGTTTGCAACCAGAAGAAGATACTGTACTGGACGATGAGTTAAGTGAGTATCCAACACTTTATGGTAGCCGCTATAAAGTAAAAAACGTATTAGGCCAAGGCACCACGGGAGCTGTTTTTAAAGGCAAAGACATTGTCACTGATCAAATTATCGCCATTAAGGTTCTCAACCTATCATCAGAGCTTGAAGCCAATCAGCTAGAAGAATATAAATTTCGTTTTCATAGAGAAATCGAAACCGCTGGCAATTTAAGCCACCCAAATATAGTAAAAATTCTCGATAATGGAGAAACAGATGGTTTTGCCTATATCGCCATGGAATATGTTGCGGGTATCAATCTGCGAAGTTACGCACGCGCAGATAGCTTATTGCACCCCAAAACCGTGTTAAAAATCATAGCTCAATGCGCTGATGCCCTCGCCTATTCCCATAAACAAGATCTTATCCACAGGGACATAAAACCTGCAAATATCATCTATAACCAAACCGATGATTACGTTAAGCTTACAGACTTTGGTATTGCAAGAATTCCAGATTCAACTAGAACGCGTGCTGGATCCATATTAGGCACACCATTATATATGTCGCCAGAACAACTGGCAGGTGAAAGATTAGATGCACGTGCAGACCTATATTCATTAGGAGTAACCCTATACCATCTGTTAACAGGCTCACCACCATTTCGACCAAAAACCATGGCTGAGTTGATGCGCTCTATCACACAAGAACAACATAAAGATATTTCTGAAATCAACCCTAGCACACCATCATGCATAGCCTGGACCGTAAACAAAGCGCTCGAAAAAGCCCCAGACAAACGTTTCCAGTCTGCAGCAAGCATGGCCAACAAATTGCGCGAATGCGAAATGATGTTAGATAGTTTATGAATCTCAAAGGCACACTAGATATCGCAGGCCGTTCAAATGTAGGGCTAGTGCGTTCAAACAATGAAGACAAAATTGGTGAAGACCAAGAAATAGGCTTAGTTGTTCTTGCCGATGGCATGGGGGGTTATAAAAGTGGTGAAGTCGCAAGTGAAATTGCGGTAAACACGATTCTTGAAGAATTACGCATATCAATTCCGGATCTTCCACCTGGAGAAATCGACGAACAAACAGGCTATACAAAAGAAAGTTTAGCCGCTAGAAATTCTGTGGTTAAAGCCAACGAAGCTATTTTTTCCATGAGCAGTAACGAAGAACAATATCGTGGCATGGGAACGACCTTAGTAATGGGAATATTTTACGATAACCAAATCACAATTGCTCATGTTGGTGACTCAAGAATGTATCGCTTCCGCGATGGAAAATTGCAACAAATCACCGTAGACCATACATTATTACAAGAACTTGTTGATCGCGGCTTCTACACACAAGAAGAAGCCAATACCTCGTTAAATAAAAACCTAGTTACACGCGCTTTAGGCATCGAAGGCAGCATAGCGGTTGATATTAAAGAAGACTTAGCAATGCCTGGAGACATCTACCTCCTGTGCTCCGATGGTCTGACAGACATGGTCGATGATCAGGAAATTCATGCAATCGTAACAGCCTTTAGAGACAATCTAGATAAGTTAGCTGACAAACTTATCGCCATAGCTAATGATAACGGTGGCCGCGACAATGTCTCGGTTTTGTTAGCACAGCCAAATAAAGAATTCCCAGGCAAGAAACACTGGAAATCAAAATTCGGTAGATTATTGTCGAAATAGATTATGAGCACGCCAAAAATAATTATAAGTCTTGATGAAAAAGTAGTTGATGAGATCCCAATTGAAAAAGAGATTATCACTATTGGTAGGCGCACTGATAACGACCTGTGTTTAGACAACTTAGCTATCAGTGGATACCATTCACAAATCAGTACTGTATTAGATGATTGCTTTTTAGAAGACTTAGACAGCACCAATGGCACTTTTGTGAACTCAAATATTGTCACAAAACATGCGCTTAAAGATGGCGATATCATCGATATCGGCAATCATCGTATCAAGTATGTGAATCACTTAGCGTCTAGCTCTGCCAATAGTGAATTTGAAAAAACACTGACTATGACTGCCACTTCTGAAAGAAAGAATGCACTCAGAGAAGAACAAGACCTGCAAACTTTAGAAAATCAAATTAATCAGCTTGAAGAAGCAATGTTTGAGCCTGTTGCTACTAACGAAAATTCAGCTGACTCTGCAAATCTAACAGACGAAGACAACAACAGCGAAGTTAATGATTCACGCAACATAGAAACTACAAGTAGAAAATTTAAGCAAGCCATATCATCCAATCCGACTAAAAGTTCCATATCTAGTGACGCAGATGATATTCAAATAAATTCACAGCCCCCCTCTTCAAGTATTGGCCGTATTCAAATACTGAATGGAAAAAATAGTGGCAAAGAAATTACGCTAGACAAATCTTTAACTACTGTAGGAAAACCTGACGTTGCAGTAGTGGGTATAACCAAACGGAACACCGGCTATTTCATCATGCACATTGATGGAAATAAAGACACTCCGTCAAAACTCAATGGCGAAGTGATCGGCGCAAAAGCAGAACCTATAGAAGATCATGACATCATTGATGTAGCAGGAATCAAACTAGAATTTTTCGTCGAGTAACTATTCTATCTAGATTTCGAAATATTTATTCTTCTATTTCTGAATGACCGCTTTCGGCCAATAGCGGACATTTCTAAATGGTTTAAGTTTGAAGACCTACATCCCATTTTTCGGTAAATACAAACTCAGAAATCTTCCTTCTTGCTCTAGGTGTTTGATCACGTCCACTCAACTCATCTGAAGTATTCTCACTCAAATCCGAATACCCAATCGCAAAAGCAGTAAGTACTCTATAATCATTGGGGATGTTATAAGCTTGTTTTGC
>CAXMUG010000057.1:0-6893 GCA_964196535.1 uncultured Mycobacterium sp.
CAAATGAACATACTAATTAAGAAGGTGCGTTCGCAATCGCAAATGCTTGCAGTGTTGTTCTTAGATCTAGATCGCTTCAAATACGTGAATGATACTTTGGGTCATAGTGTCGGTGATTTGTTACTAAAACAGGTAGCGGAAAGAATACTTAGCTGTGTTCGTTCTGCAGATACTGTATCGCGCTTAGGTGGCGATGAATTTACTTTGGCATTAGATGATATTGAGGATAGAGGAGTGGTTACCAATATCGCCGATAAGATTTGTAGAAAAATAGGTGAGCCGTATTCATTTGGTGGAAAAGATATATATGTAACTGCCAGTATCGGTATTTCTATGCACCCGGATGATGGTGTTGACATCGGAGAGCTAATGAAGCGCGCTGACACCGCAATGTTTAAAGCCAAAGAGCGTGGAGGCAGTTTCTTGTTTTATGAGCCTGAGATGGAAGCGGTGGTGACTAATAAAGTAGAAATTGAGCAAGATCTTCGCCAATCATTAGATCGCGAAGAGTTGGACGTGTTCTACCAGCCTAAATATGATTTACAAACATCTAAAGTTATGGGTACTGAAGCCTTGGTTAGGTGGAATCACCCAGAGAAAGGTCTAGTTGGGCCTAATGACTTCATCCCGCATGCGGAAGAAACCGGATTAATTTCTGAAATAGGTTTATGGGTGTTAATTAGTTCATGCGTGCAAGTAAAGTCATGGATTGATAAGGGGTATAAGCCCACACCGGTTTCCGTTAATTTATCAGGAAGACAACTTGAGAATGGGGATATCATAGGACAAGTTGCACATGTGTTAGCTGAATCGGGCTTGAAGCCAAAATATTTGGAATTAGAAATAACAGAAAGCACCATCATGAAGCGACCTGAGGAGGTTATTTTAATTTTGCATAAATTGAAGGCAATGGGTGTGAAGCTCTCTATCGATGACTTTGGTACAGGTTACTCTTCTCTCAATTACTTGCGTAAATTCCCAATTGATTTGCTTAAAATTGATAAAGCTTTTGTGCGAGATATTGAAACCAATAATGATGATCGTTTAATCGTTAAAGGAATCATTGCATTAGCCAAAAGCTTAAATCTTGAAGTGCTTGCGGAGGGTGTTGAGACCGGTGAGCAACAAAAATTTCTTGAAGAAGAGGGCTGTGACTATATTCAGGGTTACTATATTGGTAAGCCTATGAAGAGCGAAGAGTTTGAGCGGGAATTTTTGCAAGCTAATGCGAGCAATATTAAGCTGATAGCCAATTACCGGAAATAAATTATGTACAAATTTTGATCGCTTAGAACAGTTCTAAAAACCTTTCCTATCGTTGTTGATTTAATTCAGTATAATCATTATTAACCATACTGGTTATAAGGTCTTGTTGATTAAATTGTGATGTCTCCTACACAATGTAAGTAGCACATACTTAATCTAAAATCACGCTTGTGTGAGCTTGGTTTCTTCAAGCTATATTCCCAGGCTTAATCTATACTTTGCCTACACAAAAGCTTGCAAAGGATTGGTTTGCTAGTGTAGTTTAGCGATCTTGTCTGATATCGTAAAACTATGGTAGCCAGCTACTAAGCGGTATAATAATAAATAGAAGAATACGGACGCACTTTACTTAACTTTTTTAAACTAGGTACTGGCAGTATGGATTTGGGCAATTAGCTCAAACTAAAGTAGTAACATTGCTATAGTTATTACTTATAAAACTGTTCGATAAATATTATAATTAATTGCCAGTAAACAGATGGAGCGATAGGGGTTTGAATTTTTAGCATGGATACATTTCCTAGTCTTTTTTTACAGCAAACAACAACAAGAACTTCTGATCCTGCGATTCGATATAAACATCACGGATTATGGAAGACGTGGTCTTGGGGGGATGCGGACAAAATCGTAAAAGAATTGGCATGTGGATTAGCTGCAAAAGGACTTAAGCCAAACGATAAAGTTGCCATCATTGGTAACAATATACCCCAACTTTATTTCGCAATGATCGCGGCGCAATGTCTAGGGGCAGTTCCAGTCCCAATCCATCCAGACTCAAACACAGAAGAGCTCATTTATTTTCTTAATAATAGCGAAGCAAAAATCGCAATAGTTCAAGATCAACAACAAGTTGACGCTTTAGTTGGCGCTAGAAATCAATGTGATTATTTGGGCGATGTGCTCTACAACGACGGTCGTGGTATGAAACAATACGACTACGCGAATTTAAGCAGTTTCGATCAGCTGCAAGAAATAGGCAAAAAGTTTGCACAAGAACACGTGGGCTTTTTTGAAGACGTTACTTCAAAGGTCACGCAAGACACCGATGCATTTATTCTTTATACAGCAGGTACTTCAGGTACTCCACATGGAGCCGTGCATACGCATGGTAGCTTAATAAACACTGGGATAGCCTTTGCAAAGCAAGAAAGGATAAAGCAAAACGAAGAGGTACTAGCATTTTTACCTCTATCCTATGCAGCAAATGCATTGTTCACCTATACATTATGGTTATTAAAGGGATTTACAATAAATTGTCCTGAAAGTACAGAAACAATAATGCAAGATTTTCGTGAAATAGGACCAACGCTGCTATACGCGCCGCCTCATTTTTATAAGCATCTATTTTCAGAGATGATTGCGCGTGCCGAACGATCAAGATCTACGCGCTTTGAAAAGTGGTTCAAATTTTCTAAAGATATGCGTGCAACATTTTTATCTGGTAAGGCAATTTCTGGCGGTGAAAGTTTTAAGTGGAAAATCGGTAACATGATAATGTTTGGACCACTTAAAAATGTTTATGGTCTGTCAAATTTACGCAAAGCTTTTACAGGTGGCGATGTTATGGGTGCGGAAGCGTTTGATTTTTTCCGCGGAATAGGTATACACCTTAAAAAATGTTATGGCACGGCGGAGAGCGCAGGCTTTATATGTGTACAAACCGCTGATCAGTTAAATAGTGCTGAAGGTGAAAATTGTATGGGAACACCATTATCAGGGGTAGAAATCAAACTATTAGCTGATGGTGAAATTGCATTTAAAGGTATAAATGCGTTTAGAGAATATTATCGTGATGCAAATACTACTGCTGTAGTAAAAGATTCAGATGGTTGGATTAAAACCGGTGATTTAGGCAAGATAGATTCAAGCGGTGCCTTACATGTAACTGACCGTAAAGATTCAGTAGGCAAATTCAGCAGCGGCGCTATGTTTGTTCCGCATCGAATTGAGGCGGCTTTAAAATCATCACCCTATATACAAGATGCTGTGGCGCTAGGTGATGGGCAAGACTCCCTTGCAGCTTTTATTGTAATTGACGGGATAACCGTTGGCAGTTGGGCTGAGGTCAATAATGTACGTTTTGCAGGCTACCGCGATTTAGCAACCCAACAAGAAGTCTACGACTTGGTTAAGAAGTCTGTCGATGATGTGAATACCCATATGTGTGAAACAGAAGGAGAAAATTGTCCTCCTGTTAAACGTTTTGTAGTGATGCCGCGAGAATTTAATGTGAATCTAGGCGAAATAACGCGCTCACGTAAAATTAAACGTGATGTAGTGATGGGTACCCATCAAGCATTAGTGAATGCAATGTATTCGTCTCAAGAAAGTTTTGAAATTAAAGACGATTCAAGCGGCCAAACGGTTGCAGAATTAAGAATTGAATCAATCTAAAAAATCAACAAACATATTTAAATAAACTAAAAAATAATTGCTGGAAAAAAATAAGTGAGCAACGGAGTCAACGGAAAAGAACCTCATATGGTGATCGAGAATATCGATCTAGCATTTGGAGGAACAAAAGCCATTACCAATATCAGTTTCACAGTATATAAAGGTGAAATATGTGCAGTGATTGGTCCTAATGGTGCGGGTAAGAGTTCTATGTTGAACGTTATTAATGGCGTTTACATCCCACAGCAAGGTTCTATTACGTACGAAGGTAAAAAGTTCGCCAAAATGAAGCCGCATTCTGCTGCGACAATGGGGATTGGTAGAACTTTTCAAAATATTGCTCTTTTCTCAGGAATGTCAGTGGTTGAGAATATGATGACCGGCAGAAACCTGATGATGAAATCAACTTTTATTGAAAACGCTTTGGGTATTGGGCGTAGCAAAAAAGAAGAAAACTTTCACCGAGCAGCGGTAGAAGAAATTATTGAGTTTTTAGGTTTGCAATCAATTCGAAAAACACCTGTTTCTGGTTTGTCTTATGGTTTGCAAAAACGTGTTGAGTTAGGTCGTGCATTAGCGGCTGAGCCAAGAATGTTATTACTCGACGAGCCTATAGCGGGTATGAATATGGAAGAAAAACTCGATATGGCTTGCTTCATTCAAGAGATTAACCGTAATCGTGGTACAACCATTGTATTAATCGAGCACGATATGGGCGTAGTGATGGATGTATCTGATCATGTAGTGGTGATGGACTATGGCGCAAAAATTGGTGATGGTACACCGGAAGAGGTGATAAACAACCAAGCTGTAATTGAGGCATATTTAGGTGTAAGTCATGATGACTAACCAACAACACAAGCGTGTAGCGTAGGAGGAAATCTTAAGTGGAATATATTGCGTCTATAGGTGCTGCATTTTCTGAAATGTTTTCACTGTTTGGCCTAGAAGTATTGATAGGTGGAATGCTTTCTGGAGTCATGTATTCGCTAGTTGGTATCGGCTTCGTACTGGTATACAAATCTTCAGGCGTATTTAACTTTGCACAAGGCACCATGCTGTTATTTGCGGCATTAACTTTTGTTAGTTTAACTGAAAGAGCAGTTAATCCGATTTTGGCGTTTACCATTACCGCAGTGGTAATGATTATCATGGGCATAATCATTGAGCGAACGGTAATGCGCCCATTAGCCAATCAATCATTACTGTCTTTGTTTATGGCGACGGTGGGTTTGAATTATTTCTTGGAGGGTTTGGCTCAAGGAACATGGGATTCGGCTGTGCATGGTATTGAGTTGGGTATTCCTTCTGAACCCATTTTCGTTTCCGAATATATTCCATGGCTCGATATATTGGTTAGCAAATTTGATGGTTTTGCGGCTGCAGTGGCGCTTATCATGGTAGTGGGTTTGTATCTATTTTTTCAGTATACGCGTACAGGGCTCTCTTTGCGGGCAGTCTCGGATGACCACATGGCTGCGCAGGCAGTAGGTATTCCATTAACTAAAATATGGGCCATTGTTTGGGCGGTAACCGGCGTAATTTCTTTTATTGTAGGTCTCATTTGGGCGGATCGTCTTAGCGTGTCATTCACATTAACCGATGCAGTTTTAAAAGGCTTACCGGTAATCCTAATTGGTGGTTTGACTTCGATACCTGGTTGTATTGTAGGAGGGCTAATAATAGGTTCTAGTGAGAAACTCGGTGAAATATTCTTGGCTAATTTATTTGGTGGCCAAGGGATTGAGAACTGGTGGGCTTATTTTACTGCACTTGTGTTTATGCTGATTAGGCCGACTGGAATTTTTGGCGAACCTGAAATTGAAAGAATATAAACTGGATTTTTAAAAATGTATTATCGTGAGACAGGCCAAAAGATAAATAACTACAGTGAAGATCGCCGTATGGTGCCGCTTCGTGAAGACCGTTGGGTTATGTGGGCGTTTTTGGCAGTTATGTTTATTGCGGTTCCATGGCTAGCTAGTGATTACATGCTAAGCGCTATTTTCATTCCAATGATGGTGCTCTCCATGGCATCTTTAGGCTTAAATATTGCAACCGGATATACCGGGCAACTTTCGCTTGGTACAGCGGGCTTTATGAGCTTTGGAGCATTTACCGCATTTAACCTGTTATTTAGATTGGATTGGATGAATGTTTGGCTAGCTTTTTTGTGTGCGGGAATTGTTGCGGGTTTAGTTGGAATTATTTTTGGTCTTCCCAGTTTACGTCTAAAAGGTTTTTATTTACTGGTGTCGACCTTATGTGCACAGTTTTTTGCTGATTGGTTTTTTAATGCGTATCCATATTTCCTGAACTACACCAGCTCAGGTGTAGTTGCTCTACCTCCGTTCCACTATCGATTCTTGCCTTTCCAAGATCAGATCTTTGATTTATTAGGATTGGAAAAAGATTATAACGCATATGTTTGGCGCTACCTTATTGCACTTATTGTCACGCTGCTTTTGACGCTGGCATGTAAAAATATGGTGCGTAGCTCAACCGGTCGAAACTGGATGGCCGTTCGTGACATGGATCTTGCTGCTAAAGTTATTGGCATTCCAGTTGCTAAAACAAAATTAAATGCATTTTTTGTAAGTTGTTTTTATTGTGGTGTTGCCGGTGCGATGTATTCGTATTGTTACATTGGTAATGTCGACTTTATGATTTTTAACTTAAGAAGATCATTCTTAGTGGTGTTCATGATTATTCTGGGTGGTTTAGGTTCCATTCTAGGTTCATTCTTGGGTGCTATTTTCGTATATGGCTGGCCAATACTGTTAACTAGATTTGCTGATTGGGTGTTTGGTGGCGGAACATTAGACACTGCGTTTATTGAAAACAATTCAAAAATTATTGTAGGAACCTTTATTGTTGTGTTGTTAATTTATCAACCACAGGGATTTGCGGGTTTTTGGGATTCCGTTAAGCATCGATTAAGAATTTGGCCGTTTAAAAACTAACGATTTAAATTAATGAAAATTAATTTTTATTAAAAATTAATTAGAAAAGTTTTTTGTAATTGTTTTATAAACAGTTATAGAAAAGTAAGTAGCTTGCGCAAGCTATTTTTAAATAAGTAAAAACTCTTTGGAGGAGCACACATGAAGAAAAGACTATTAACGTTAGTGGTAGCATTAGGATCGATGCTAGCTGTTAGCACATCAGTGTTAGCAGAAGACACCATGTACGTACCGATTCCAAGCTACCGTGTAGGACCATATGCGGCAGGT
>CAXMUG010000058.1:0-12087 GCA_964196535.1 uncultured Mycobacterium sp.
TAATTACTGCATTTTTTAGGTTTGGACTTTGGAATAACAATCGTTTTGAGTTGAAGTAGCCCTCAATGGTGTTGTGATAATCCATATGATCACGACCCAAATTGGTAAACACAGCAGTATCGATATCAACTCCATTTAACCTACCTTGCCTTAAACCATGAGATGAGGCCTCTAGCACTACATTGCTTACATCATCCACACGCAAGTCATGTAACAAGCCATGCATGCGAACAGCATCAGGCGTGGTGTGGCTCGCATTATCAAAATTTGGATATACACCATAGCCTAATGTACCAATCACCCCGCAAGGAAAATCTAATTGCCTTAAGGCTTGCGCAATAAATTGACTTACAGAAGTTTTCCCATCAGTACCTGTTACGGCAATAACATTCATTTGCGCTGATGGATTATTGTAAAAGCGCTGGCAAATCAATCCGAGCTTATCTTGCAAATTATCAATTTCTAAGCATGGGGTAGTGCTGGGCAATTCATCTACTTTTACTTGCTGACTAGACTCCCAAGCCAGCGCTGCTGCACCCTGGGTAATGGCTTGTTGACAATACTCAAGCCCATGCTGTTGCAAACCTTGCAAAGCAAAAAATAAATCGCCCTCACTTGTAGAACGACTATCTAAACTTAAGCCGGTAATTAATATTTCGGAATGATTTGTTTGCAACGTAGTAGTCCAGCCTTTTAACAATTTATCCAAAGGCCATGTAATCGGCGCATTGCTTTGCATAAATTAACCCGCATGATCTTGTGCTGGTTCAACATGAGCCTGCAAAGGCACTTTATCTGGTGAGATATTCAATATCCGTAACGCCCCGCCCATAATTTTTGAAAAAATTGGCGCTGCAACTTCACCACCAAAATACGCTCCGCTACTAGGTTGATTCACCATCACCACCAACACTAATTTCGGATCACTCGCCGGCGCCATTCCAGCAAACACTGAAACATATTTATCTTCTTCATAGCCACCTTTTGAAGATTTATGTACCGTGCCAGTCTTGCCCGCTACGCTATAACCCAGAATTGCAGCACGCGAACCAGTACCTTGTTCAGAAACTACAGCAGTTAACATAGTGACCACTTTATCAACCGTTTGTGGCGAAAATATGGCTGGCATTTGCTGCTTTTTTACATCCTCATCTGATCTACGCAACATGGAGATTGGTAAAAGCCTGCCCCCAGATGCCAACACCGTATACGCACGAGCCAACTGCAAACTTGTCATCGACATACCGTAACCATATGAGAGAGTCGCATGCTCAACCTTATGCCAATCATGAAAGCTTTTTAAATAACCGGAAACCTCTCCAGGAAACCCTGACTCAGTCGAGTGACCTATACCAATTGAACTAAACGTTGACCATAACTCTTGCGCTGGAATAGTTTGTGCAATTTTTGTAGCGCCCACATTGCTAGATTTAAGGATGATTTCACTTACCGTAAGCGAACCGTAATTTCTGTGATCTCGAATCGTAAACTCACCAATCTTATACGTGCCCGGCGCTGTATTAATGATGGTATTTTGAGAATAGCGTTGTGACTCTAATGCAGAAGCAATAGTAAAAGGCTTAATGGTTGAACCTGGCTCATACACATCAGTCACTGCACGATTACGATATGTGCTACGACCATAGCCTTCTCGATTATTAGGATTAAATGAAGGCGCATTAGCCATCGCTAACACTTCGCCTGTCTTTGCATCCAACAAAACAGCTGATGCAGATACAGCACGATGTTTAGATAGCTTTGCTTTTAATTCGCGATAGGCGATATATTGAATTCTTTTATCAATACTAAGCACTATGTCCTTGCCTGGCTCAGGAATACTTAGCACCTCTACATCTTCTACTATTCGGCTATAGGAATCCTTAATAACTTTTTTTGAACCAGGCTGACCACGCAACCATTGCTCATACGCAAGCTCTATTCCTTCCAAACCATTATCATCAATTCCCGTAAAACCCAATATATGCGAGGAAACTTCTGCGGTTGGGTAATATCTTCGATATTCACGTTTTAAATGAATTCCTTGGCCACCTAACTGCTTTAATTTTTCTGCTTGTTGTGGATCTATATGCCGCTTCACGTAAAAAAATTGGCGACTCTTTTTGCTTTGTAACTTTTTGATTAAGTTGTCTGCATCCACATTTAAAATCAGTGCAACATTTCGTATTACCTTATGGCTTTGCAATGCTTCAAGTGGATTTGCCCACACCGAATGGATAGGCGTGCTAACTGCGAGTAACTCCCCGTTTCGATCCAATATCATGCCGCGATGGGCAGGTATTTCGACTACTCGCAGATGGCGCGCCTTACCTTCCTCCTCTAAAAACTCGTGTTCAAACAATTGCAAATAAATAGATCTGACAAATAATCCGCCAAGACCAACCACAAACAATGACAATAAAAAAACACGGCGGAAAGAATAAATTGGGTTTTTCTTCATAGTTATTTTATTTTAAGAAAAACCAATCTTTCCTTATGTATCAAGTCCATATTTAACTTTTCACGAGCAATTTTTTCTACCCGCCAATGCGTAGCCCAAGTGCTTTGTTCTAATTGAAGGCGGCCCCACTCTATCTGCAGCTCATCAAAATTATATTGCATACTTTGTAATTCTATAAATGACTTGCGCATCGAATGCTTCGAGTAAACTACGCCCACACCGGTTGCGACGTTTGCAATAAACAAAACAATTACCAGCAAAACTTTAGCTAGCACGTGACCCACTCCAGTACATGCAACTTCGCACTTCTTGCTCTTGGATTTACAGAAACCTCTTCATCTGAAGGTATAATCGCCTTGCAAACTCGCTTTAATTTGACCTCGTGCTGCTCGATAACTGGTAGTTTACGCGGAAGATTTGAGTGCGTATGTTTATGCAGTAATTTTTTCACCATTTGGTCTTCAAGCGAATGAAATGTAATTACCAACAGTCTTCCTGAATTAGCAAGCAAACCAAGACATTCATCCAACGCCTTAGAAAGAGATTCGAGTTCTTGATTAATGTAAATACGAATTGCTTGGAAAGTACGAGTAGCGGGATGCTTTTGCTCACGCGACCTTCCTACTACACTCAACACTAAATCAGCCAATTGCTTCGTAGTTACAATAGGTTGCTGAGCTCGCCTCTCAATCACAGCATTTGCAATTCTTTTGCTATAGCGCTCCTGCCCATATTCTTTTAATACTTTCCCCAACTCTGCAGCGGTTACTTTTTTTAGCCATTCCGCAGCACTCAACCCTTGCGTAGTGTTCATGCGCATATCCAGCGGCCCGTCATGCATAAAACTGAATCCTCTTTCTGGGTTATCTAACTGTGGAGATGAAACTCCCAAATCAAAAAATATACCATTCACCTGATTCTCGAATTTGTATTGCTTAGCCACTTGCACAATTTGAGAAAAATTTCTCTGTTCTAAAATTAATCGCGAATCATCAACAAACTTATTTTTACCGTACTCAATAGCTGTTAAATCTTGATCAATTGCTAAAAGCCTTCCATCTACGCCCAAGCTTTTTAAGATCTCTTGGCTATGCCCTCCTCTACCAAATGTGCAATCAATATATTTACCATTCGGCTCAATTCTTAAAGCTTCTACAACTTCTGCAAGTAATACCGGATGATGCAAATCCGAAGCATCACTACACATTCTTAAATTGAGAGCGTTTCAAGTGCACCCGTAATGTCACTCAACTTACTTTCTTCTTTTAACCAGCGTTCACGCATTTTTTCCCATGTATCTTGATCCCACAGCTCAAACTTATTCCCTTGTCCAATTAACACAGCGTGCTTTTTTAGCTCAGCAAAATTTCTCAATGGAGGCGGCAATAAAATTCGATTATTCCCGTCCACATCACACTCCGTTGCATGTCCTAGCAACAACCTTTGCAAACGTCTTACTTGCTTATTAATACTTGGCAACTGCATGAGCTTTTGTTGTATAACTTCCCACTCTGGCAAAGGATAAATAAGGAGACAGCGATCTACATCAACCGTAATCACCAAACTACCGTCACAACTTTCTTGGATACTCTCGCGATAGCGTGCAGGCAAAGACATACGGCCTTTGGCATCCAAATTTAGATCGTTGATTCCCTGAAACATAAGTATTGGTCACGGATAGTTATTCCATGTTTTCCCACTTTTTCCCACTTTTTGACACTATAGAAACAGGACTGTTAGATTGCAAGTGAATACGTAGAAAAAAACCCAAAATTTTCTTATAAGACAGATAGTTAAGAGGTTTTCTACCCTGAAAAATACAGGGTATTTAGGCAAGAACCTACCTAAATTTGGGGGCTTAACAGAGAATGATAATAATTTAGATTAAGTGCTCAAATGCACAGCAGCTCAAAAGACATAGATAGCTAGGAGCACAAGGCTATAACCGCCCATATGGGCCCGATAATATGGAGTCAGCCGATAAGCCGGGTTCTGTCGAGAACAGTCATTCATCTAGGACTTGCGTCACCACAAGTCTCGAGCAACCTACCCGGGGACCGCACGGGCCTGCGTTGGATTGCTCCACGCCCCCCTATTTGGTCTTGCTCTAGGTGGGGTTTACCTTGCCACACCTGTTACCAGCTGCGCGGTGCGCTCTTACCGCACCCTTTCACCCTTACCCAAATTAAAAAATTTAGGCGGTTTACTTTCTGTTGCACTTTCCATGGACTCACGTCCTCCAGGCGTTACCTGGCACCTTGCCCATAGAGCCCGGACTTTCCTCCGTATCACTTATAAAAAAATGAAACAGCGACTGCTTAGCTGACTCCAGCCAAGAAGATAACACACTCACTAGGACTTGTTTTTAGATTCGCTTAAACCTAACGAATAAAGCAGGTTACGACGCAAACCTGTATGTTTTGAAACTATCGCTGCAGCTTCTTTAAGCGGCAAATATCGTTGCAATTCAAACAACAGTTGTTTCGCTTTTTCAATGCTAGCCGTATCATCAGGCGAAGTATTACCATGCAAAATGAATACGATTTCACCGCGAATTTTTCCTGTCTGCTCTGCTAACTGCTGCTGAATTTCATTCAATTGAGCACAAATATGCTGCTCATAATGCTTTGTTAGCTCACGCAATAATGCCGCCTTTCGCTCGCCACCCATGACGGCTAGGCAGTCTTGTATCGTTGCCTGTATGCGCTTCGCAGATTCGTAAAAAACAATGGTCCGCGCTTCGTAACGTAAGGTATTCAGTAGCTTTACCCGTTCTGCGGAACTTTTAGGAAAAAATCCCTCAAATATAAAGCGATCCGTTGGCACCCCTGCAATCGATAGTGCCGCAGTAAGCGCACTCGCCCCAGGGATAGGGCGCACACAGATCCCAGCAGTTTGAGCCGCTGATACAAGCTTATAGCCCGGATCATTGATTAACGGGGTGCCGGCATCAGAAACCAGACCAAGGTCTGCACCAGCTTGTAACTGTTCAATAACAGAGGATATTTTTTTTGATTCATTAAAATCATGTAGCGACTGCAATTTAGCTTGGATACCATAGTGCTCTAAAAGGTGTTTAGTTACGCGGGTATCTTCAGCATATAAAGTCTTAACATTCTTAATAATATCTAGAGCACGTAGTGTAATATCCGCAAGGTTGCCGATAGGAGTGGCGATGATATACAAGGTGCCATAATCACTCATTCATACTTAATCCAGAAAATATTAAAATGCAAAAGCCCCAAACTCAAAATCTGCTAAGCCAAAAACTATCACTTATACTCATCAGCCTGTTTGTGACCTGCATGTTATCGAACTGCGCAGACTTCCCCTTAGATACCAGCAAAGTATTTGACTCTGGCAGCAGCGCTCAAATAGGACGCGCAGAAAAGCTTCTCAAAGCAGGGCATTATCAAGAAGCTGCTGCTATTTTTTGGGTTGAAGCAGAAACACGACCATCGCCACAAAAAGAAGTATTACAAATTAGAGCAGCAGAAGCCGTATTGCAACCTGAAACCAAGTTGCAAGCGCAACAATACCTAAGCGCAGTTGACGAAAGCGTGCTATCGAAAGATTTATTAGTGCGAAAACGTGTTGCTTCAGCCGAGCTTGCGCTCCTTAACGGGCAACCACAAGTTGCATTAGATACGGCTCCCGCGAAGCTAATTAACGTATCTGAAAAATATAACCCTCATTTACTTGCTGTCCGTGCTAAGGCATTAAAAAGCGCAGGCATGATGAAACAATCGATAGAAACACGTATTGCATTAAATCAATTGTTACGAAAACCAGAGCAGTTTAAGAAAAATAATGAATTAATTTGGCAAACCCTACTCAATACGAATAATCAAGAATTAAACTCATGGTCCGCCAGCAACAATAGCCCTGAACTCACTGCATGGTTAAGTCTTGTTGCCATCCAGAAACGCCCGCATGAAAATCAACCTTCGCTAGATAGCGAAATACAACAGTGGCGTACTAAATACCCAAATCATAGAATCCCAAATCACATTATTGATTCGATCACTAAAGATTATGCTTCCTTCCATATTGCGCCTAACAAAATCGCCCTATTGTTACCTCTAACTGGCCGATACAGCAAAGTTGCCGAAGCCGTTTACGCAGGCATCACAACAGCTAGGGAATTTGGCGAAGCTTTCAACCCTCCTCCAGAACTCGTGCTCTATGACACTGGTGATAATCCAACTTCAGCACTGAGCTATTACCAGCGGGCCATTACCGAAGGCGCGGACTTTATAATTGGGCCATTTCAAAAAGACGCAGTACGTAGCTTGGCTAGCCAAGGTTCATTGCCTGTTCCAACCTTGTCATTAAACTATACCGATAGTGAACGTGATAGTGCACAAAATTTATACCAGTTTGGTTTGCTACCAGAAGATGAAGCCAAACAAGTCGCGGAACGCGCATCATTCGAAAACAAAAGCGCAGCTTTAGTACTTATACCTGAGGGTGAATGGGGTACACGCTTACTATTAGCCTTCACTAATCGTTTTCATGAACTAGGTGGTTCAGTAATTCAATCAGAACGGTACTTCCCACAAAATTCTGATTATTCAGTTGCCATTAAAAGTTTGCTGCAACTTAACCAAAGCGAACAACGCCGACGTACCGTGCAATCAATTATCAAAGCAAATCTAAAATTTGAACCGCGACGCAGACAAGATGCAGACTTTGTTTTCATTGCCGCATCACCGCAACAAGCAAGACTAATACGACCACAACTAAGTTATCATTTCGCATCTGATTTACCCGTGTTTGCAACCTCACACGTTTTTTCGGGCAACGAAAATATCTCAGCTGACCAAGATATTAATGGCATAACTTACTGTGACGTACCTTGGTTATTGTCTGCAGATCCATCAATAGAATTGTTGCGAGACTCTCTAGACCTGCAATCTTCAAGCAGCTCCTCCAGGCTGCCGCGTTTTGCAGCCTTAGGAATTGATGCCTACCAGATCATCCCGCACTTACAACGTCTGGCTGCCAACGACTTTGACCGCTACCAAGGCACAACTGGAAAATTAAGTGTCGATAGGCAAAATCGAATCTACCGCGAACTCATCTGGGCAAAATTTAAAAAAGGTCGCCCCGAGTCATTAGGAATAACACCAAGCCTTACACCAGACTTCTCGGCACAACTACGTTCTCCACAGTGAAATTTCTTTAGTGAAACCATCGCAACAAGGGCAGATCGCAGAAGATGAGGCCTGTCAGTTTCTGCAAAAACAAGGACTCAAGTTAATTGAAAAGAACTATCGCTGCCGCACCGGCGAAATTGATTTAATTATGCAAGGCAAAGAAGCGTTAGTATTTGTCGAAGTCCGCTATAGAACAAAAAACAACTATGGCTCCGCTCTGGATAGCGTAGATCAGAATAAAATTCAAAAACTTATCTCCGCAGCTAGTCATTATGTTTCCATACATCTACCTATGCGCTTTGATGTGGTAGGGTTTGATGCATCGTTGAAACCAAACTGGATAAGTAACGCTTCTCCTGCTTTTTAAACGTTAAATATTATGAGCAAACAAGAAACTAGAATTGAAGAATTATTTCAAGCCAGTATTGAAACTAA
This sequence comes from uncultured Mycobacterium sp., assembly GCA_964196535.1. Taxonomy (GTDB): domain Bacteria; phylum Pseudomonadota; class Gammaproteobacteria; order UBA4575; family UBA4575; genus JABDMD01. The sequence goes on from CAXMUG010000058.1 coordinate 8,053, forward strand.
GCAAGCTAGTCTGAATAAAGTAAAGACTACTGTTGTAGCGGCAGCCGATAAAATGCTTCAAGCCTTTAGCCAGCAAGGCAAAGTGCTTTCCTGTGGCAACGGTGGTTCAGCCGCAGATTCACAACACCTCTCCTCTGAATTACTCAATCGCTTTGAACGTGAACGTGAAGGCTTAGCCGCGATTGCACTTACGACTGACAGCTCCACCCTTACCTCAATTGCCAATGATTATGATTATGAAAATATATTTTCCAGACAGGTGCTTGCACTTGGAAATGCCAACGATGTGTTAGTCGCCATCACCACCAGCGGTAACTCAGCAAACGTATTAGCCGCAATTAATGCTGCTCATCAAAAAAATATGGCCGTGATTGTGCTTTCTGGAAATGGTGGCGGTAAGCTAGCTTCGGTTTTAAAAGATACAGATATTGAAATTCGAGTCCCTAGTCATTCAACTGCGCGCATTCAAGAAGTACACCTTTTAGTATTACATTGTCTTTGTGATCTGATCGATCAATCATTGCTTGGTTAATGCTCGTTTACGTAATTTAAAACGTGGCTTTAGATCCTTCTATCACCAGCAAGTTTATCGATGTCTGCGGAAAAAACTCAGTACTCAGCGATCAAGGCGAATGTTGGGCGTATGGTTATGACAATAGCAAGCAACATCACTGTCCCGATTTAGTTTTACTACCTACACAGCACAAACAAATTCAACAAGCTGTAAAAATCTGTAACGAATACAAAATCCCACTCACCACACGTGGGCGCGGCACAGGCACTACGGGCGCAGCTGTACCCATTCAAGCTGGAGTTGTGCTATCTACGGAACGTATGAATCAAATTTTAGAATTTGATTATAAAAATAGAAATATGTGCGTTGAACCTGGCGTATTAAATGTAGAAGTTCAAAAACAAGCTGCAGAGCAAAACTTATTTTGGCCACCCGACCCCAGCAGTGCTGATTATTGCAGCATCGGAGGCAATCTTGCCTGCAATGCTGCCGGACCACGCGCGGTAAAATATGGCACCTGCAGAGAAAACACGCTGAGCCTCACCGCAATAACCGGCACGGGTGAAACCATCCACACAGGAAGCGCCACCACTAAAGGCGTGGTGGGTTTAGATCTCACACGCTTACTTATTGGCAGTGAAGGTATATTAGGCATCATTACCGATGCACGCCTAAAACTTAGCCCTAAACCCGAGCGTATCAATACTATTCGCGCTTTATACAAAGATTCCAATGCTGCTATAGAAGCGGTAGTGAATATACTGTCCCAAAGCGCACTTCCCTATGCACTGGAATTCATTGATTCAGGTTCATTAAATTTGATTCGTAAAAATTCAAATCTTGGATTAGATAAAGAAGCACAAGCCATGTTGATGATTGAAGTGGACGGGCTTAATGAAAACATTCAATCCAGTACACAAGCTGTTTTGGATGCTGCAAATATTTCAGGTTGCATAGATATTCAAACTGCAGCAGATGAACAACAAAAATCGGAACTTTGGACAGCACGCAAAGCTCTCTCCCCTGCTCTGCGCAGTTTCGCACCAAATAAAATTAATGAAGACATTGCAGTCCCAGTTACTCAGCTGCCTAATTTATTGTCTGAGTTAGAAAAGCTAAGCAGTAAATATGAAGTTTCTATTTTTAATTTTGGTCATGCTGGCAATGGAAATTTACATGTAAATCTTTTATACGATGCAACCAAACAAGAGCTAGCAGCAAAGAATTGCCTAAATGAAGTATTTGACCTGGTAATAAAACTAGGCGGAACCCTTTCAGGAGAGCATGGTGTTGGCATTGCAAAACGCGATTACGTTAGCCAAGAAATAGACGCTACAACACTAACTTTGATGCAAAAAATTAAACAACAGTTTGATCCAAATAACATCCTAAACCCGGGCAAGACCCTGCCAAATATCTAAATTTCGACCACATGTACGACGCACATAGATGCGCTAGTGTCGCGTGAGACAGGCTGTCGGAAGCGACCATGCAAAAATAAGCAGCATCAAGGATAATGCATCAGATTGATTACTATATTTTGGATATCCGCTTTCGGCCATTAGCGGTCATTCAAGTATATGGATTATAAAATAACTCACTAATAGCATTCTCGAAATTTTGGCAATTATTACCACTCATAATTTGAACTAACCTATGCATTTTTCCTTCATTACTTGTGCTTCAGATGATGTGATGGCTTCTTTATCCATATCATAATACTGCAATGCATGAAAAAAATGCTTAGATTGGTCAATATTAAATTACCAAATGAAGTTTCACCAAATAAAAGCTCTTCTAACTCCTTAAATGAAATCTCTTCATCTAAATACTGAAAAACTTTACTACTTATAATTTTCTTATTACTTTCATCAACCATTTGGCAGTTACCAAAATTTCATAATGTCTGCTTTGGGTCGTTAGCGGTTATTCGATTTTATCCAATACTAAGGTCAGTGAGTCGAAGAACCCATGTTCTCCTTCAGTGTTACATATTGCTGTCTACCATTTATAGCCAGCAGTGACGAGTGTCTCACGGTCATCTTCACCCACATCATCTGCAGGCGCATTATCCCAATCAAAATTGTACTGTAAGGATACCTGCAAATTCTCAAGCAACGGGATGCGCAGACCCGTTTTAGATTTGATAATATAATCAGAACCATCATCCAGGCTTTGCCTATATCTGTGATTGTGAAAAGCCTGCAGCTTAAAGGTTTTAAACAGATAATGATCAATACTTAATCTCCAGACGGCAACCGGAAATTCATGATCATCACTCTCGCGAAAATCTTCCCACAGATAACCTGGTGCTGCCGCTATTGAAAAATTTGTGCGCTTGTTCTCAACTATGTCATAGCCGATACCGGAAAATACAGTAGTACGTAGTCTAAGATCGTCAAATTTTTCATGCTCAAGAACTGCTCCACTGTTGCTGTGCCATTTCTCAGTCAGAAAATGATCAAATTCACCAACAAGGTCAGCCTCTTGATCATTTGTACTACCATCATCTTTTTCAAGATCCCCGTCAAATTCAATAGTCAGACGATCGGTTGGCCAGCGAAGCACTGTTTTGGCATCTAGATGATAATCATCTTCATCGTTGTTGCCGCGGTCAATATCGGCACTAAAATTGATCTGACCAGAAAATGTAAACTCCGGCTTCTCGGGCGGATTAATTGCTGCAATACGTTGCATGGGGATGGATTGCTGTTTTGAATCGGAGTCAAAACCGATACGTTGCTCAGTGCCATCAATCACAGAGAGAATGCCTTTCATGTCCGTTTCATCATCGAGAATTATATGCACCGGTTTCTCGGTTACGAGGTGACTAACATCTGCCCACTGGATCTTAATCTCACCCGCATAACTTGTTTTCAGTAACAATATATCGTCAGTTTTGTGGACTAAGCTGCCGCTAATGTGGTCACCGTTTTTCAGAAAGACCTCATCAGAGAGGGCATTAATGGGAAGCAGGCAGGCAAAGAGTATAAAAATCTTAGGTATGGAAAAGCCCATATACATATTCTCCAATGATTCAAGGGGTTAAGCGTAAAGACAAAACGACTACAACTCAAACTTATAAACGATCGTTAGCTGACATTCAAAATATAAATTTGATGTGGTACTTATATTGAAAGATTTTATAGAAAATAAGAAAAATCTGTGTGTACATTTGACAAGCTATTTTGTAAAGCTGCATTTAATTTCTCAAAGTTATTCATATTAAAATAATAGGTGCACCTAACTATAAGTGCGCATGTCCGCTTTGGGTCGACAGAAATTTGCTCCTGCAATTTCTGCACTTCCACCATCCATGGTAATCGTAGTGGACATTAGACTGAATATTATTGTGTTTCCAACCTGATTCTCCTTTTAACGGTTAAATCTATGACCATTTCCGCCCAATAGTGACCATTTTATTATTCTGTTCGCGTCATTCATGACGGTCGAGGAAAACATTAAGTATTATTAAAATAATACTTTCAACCCATTCAAATTTTTTGTTAACATTCGATTTT
>CAXMUG010000059.1:0-4859 GCA_964196535.1 uncultured Mycobacterium sp.
CTTCCAGCCTTTAAGTCGAACATTTTTGGTATAAAATGTTCTGCTACATAGAATAAAATACCAAACATCGATAGGGTACTCGGCTTCGAGATAATCGCGAAATTGTTCAGTGTTTAGAGCCATTAATTTAAATTTTAAAAAATATTCGGGCCAAACGCCTTCACCCTGATAGAGTTAATTTTCAGGTGTTTTGGGCAGTTTGGCTGCCGAATATGACTAAGTGTTATTAATTATTGGTCGAAATTCTAAATGGAAGATAACCTGGGCACGATCCTGTTATACCTGTAAATACTGGAATGATTCCGATCATACCAAACCACCATCCGCCGCCTAATGCGAGTGCCAGGCCAATTAATAATAGGCCAACCAATATTCTTAACATGCGATCAGTTTCGCCAACATTTGCTGTCATTTGAGTATCTCCTGTAATGGTTTTAACTAGGACTTTAAGAAGTCTCTAGATTTCTATACGTTATGTAACGTACAGCTACACTTTAGGAGCATATTAAAGGGTAAATCAAGAGCTAATTTGAACTAGTAGTTAAGTGCTTATGATTTGCTACGATCCCCACTCATCCTAAATTTACCGCTATTGGTTCGGAAAATTGTATATAGGCTTGGTAGCTATTGTTTTCGGCCGTTGAATATGTAATTGAGAGCCATTAATTATTGTTAATTTTCATGCAAAATCAGTTATCTACCTTAGGGAGAGATGAGATGGGTAAGAAATCATTTTTAGATAAAATTATCGGTAATAAAATACCTGAAGCTGTAGCTACAGAATCAGGGATCGAAAGTCTGGAGCTGGTTGGTGATGTGGATCACCTGTGGATGAAAGAAAAGATTGATGCTAAGAAGCCTGTATTAAAAAAAATTCAAGAGTTGATACCGCAATATTGCGCAATCGAATCGCTGATAAAATTTCTAAAATGAATAACAATTAAGATTGTAAAACATCCTGCCTAGTTACACTTCGTAGCGTTAAATTTTAAAGCCCTTAGCATTGCGCTAACAAAATACTTCTTAATAAAGCCACATAAACGAACTCGCAATTTAAAATTTGCGGATTAATTTTATAAATCATAGGCTTTATGGCAAAATTAGTATTTCGTTGGGTATTTGTTTCCTGATATGCGTTTACTGCTTCCTTTAATTCAAATTGCATTCGCATACTTTATAACTTACAGCTTGTTAGCGGGTGAGAAGACTACAGAGTTATCGGGTGATTTTATTCAAGGGGGCTTAGTGTTCGGCAATATAACGCCTGGCTCTAAGGTAAAGATTGATGGTCATGGTGTGCGTGTCTCAGTAAATGGAGAATTTCTTATTGGCTTTGGGCGAGATTATCCCGCTAATGCAATATTAACGATAACAAGGCAAGACGGCAGTGAATACCAACATACGCTGCAGATTGAACAGCGCGAATATAAGATTCAACGTATTAATGGTTTGCCTAAGGCGCAAGTCAGTCCAAATGAAAAAACCCTAGAGCGCATTAAGCAAGAAAATAAAAAAATTTCCGTAGCGCGCAGTTTAGATGCAGGACGCATGGATTTTAAAGCTGGATTTATTTGGCCTACCAAGGGGTCGATTACCGGCGTGTACGGAAGCCAGCGTATACTCAATGGAGAACCGAGACAGCCACATTACGGCATTGATGTCGCAGCACCTACGGGGACACCGGTAATAGCTCCAGCAGCCGGGGTGGTAACTTATGCGGGCGATATGTACTTTTCTGGTGGTACCCTGGTATTAGATCACGGCAACCGTTTATCCTCATCTTTTCTGCATCTCGACATGGTACTTGTGCAAGTGGGCGATCGAATTAAGCAGGGAGAAAAAATTGCACTTGTTGGTGCAACCGGTAGAGTTACTGGTGCGCATTTGGATTGGCGTATGAATTGGCATGGACAGCGAATTGATCCTGGGCTGTTGATGGATGATTTGAATGAGAATAAGTAACCTCAGCTATATTTATAGATAACAATAAGTTACATTATTTATATAAATTGAATAATTAAAATAAGAAATTCTTAAAAAATGCACAAAGAATGTAAGGAAAGATGAGCGCTAGCGGTCTTGATAATAACGGAGATAGAACTTTGAAGTTTGAGGCGATGGTAAACGCCTATTCAAAGGACTTATATCGTTACGGATTATGGCTGACGAAGGATGCCCAGATATCGGAAGACATTGTGCAAGAGACCTTCTTGAGAGCATGGAAGGCGATGGATCAATTGAAAGATCCAAAGGCGGTGAAAAGTTGGTTATTTACAATTTATCGTCGTGAGAATGCGCGTCGCTTTGAAAAGGTGAGGCCCGATACTTCACCTATAGACGATGTAAATGTGGATCAATTTGCACAGGTTGAAGACAGTTTTGCGAAGACAGAAGTGATTGCCTTGCGCAATAGCTTGAAAGAATTACCAGCAGAGTATTTAGATCCTCTGTTGTTGCAAGTGTTAGGTGGTTATAGCTGTGATGAGATTGGCGAAATTATGGATATTAAGCCCGGTGCAGTGATGACACGAGTATTTCGTGCACGTAAAAAGCTTCGTGCAATTTTGGAAGATGATGATTCAGATATAGATATAGATGAACAAGATAATATTGCTGAAATTTAATCCTTAAGGGTTTTGTGAGTATGGATACAATTTGTTTAGAAACAAGAAGAGAACTTACGGCCGATCCGAATTGCAGAAACTCGGAGGTGTTGCAGCATTTTTCTTCCTGTAAAAAATGTTCAGAATATTTACGAATACTTAAACCGTTCGACGATAAACTTAAATCGGCTATTAATATTGATATTCCAGATGGTTTGGAGTCGAGGATTATTCTTGCTCAGCGCATGGCGCAGACTGAAGAAAACATTGAAGGTGATAATGTCATCTCAATCAATCAAGGTATTAAAAAAGATAAAATTAGTGGCAAGCGTGATTTTCGATGGATGTCATTGGCGGCGGCGCTAGTACTTGCGGTGGGTTTATCGCTTGGAATGTTTAAATTGGGTGAGTCAAGTGGTGTTGAAAACGAGGTGCTTGCTCATATCGATAGTCATCTTTATGAATTAGAAGCAGACGAGAATATAAAACTTGCGTCGTTGAATAATTTATTACAAGAGTATGGATTGTTAGCTAATGAAAATATTGGCTATATTAGACACGTATCGAATTGCCCTATTGATGGCAAGATGATTCCTCACTTAGTAGTAACTGACGATCAGGGTAAGGCTGTTACCGTAATGTATCTTCCTTGGGAAGATTCAACTAAGCGTACTTCATTTAAGAATGATCGGTTTAATGGTGTTTTAGTGGGTGCGCAGAAAGGTAGTTTCGTTATCGTTTCTGAAGATCCTAATTCATTGCAGCCGATGGAAGATCGTGTAATGAATGCGGTGGAAGTTCAAATATAATATTAATATGAGCAAGCTAGTTAAGCTTGCTCATATTTAGTTATAAGGATAAAACGAGCCTAACTCGCGGTTAGTTAATGCTTTGATAGTATTCCATTAGAATTTTGGCCACTTCTGGTCGTGCAAATTCTTTAGGTAAATCATCACCTGCTGCTAGCATGCTGCGAACCTTGGTTCCAGAAAGTAATACAAAGTCGTCTTTTTCGTGATCTGGCGCATCGCGCATCATCACAACTTTATTTAATTTCTTAGAGTAGGCTGTGTGATCCGCACGGAAGATCTCAATATCTAAGGCGCCTTCAGGTACTTCATCATCAAAGATGGTTTGCGCGTCAAACGCACCATAGTAATCTCCAACACCTGCATGATCACGGCCAATAATGAAATGTGTGCAGCCACAATTTTGTCTGAACACTGCGTGTAATACGCCTTCTCGTGGGCCGGCATATAACATGTCAAATCCATAGCCGGTAACCATCACACTGTTGGGTGGGAAATAGACTTCAACCATTTTGCGAATCGCGGCGTCACGCACAGGAGCAGGGATGTCGCCTTTTTTTAATTTGCCAAGTAACATGTGAATTAAAACACCGTCAGCATTAACGGCTTTTTGTGCCATTTTGCAAAGTTCTTCATGTGCACGGTGCATTGGGTTACGTGTTTGGAAACCAACAACCGTATTCCAACCGCGTTCTGCTATTTCATCACGAATTTCGCCAGCGGTTTTAAAGGTGCCTTTGAATTCTTCGCTAAAGTAACTGTAGTTTAGAACTTGAATGGGACCAGAAAGGACTGTTTTACCTAAAGACATAAATGTTGCAGCACCAATGTGGTCTGGGTCAGTGGTGCGATAGACTTTTTCTGTAATATTTGCAATTTGTGTATCGCTTAATTCTTCAATTGACTCGATATCTTGTATTGCTAGTATTGGATTGCCTTCAACATTAGGGTCACGCAACGCAATTCTTTTGGCATCGCCAATCACACTTGCGTCTTGAACTAGATTAAGTACCGGAGTAGGCCAAAACAAACCGCTGCTGGTTTGCATTTTGTCGGCTACGGATACGGCATCTGCAGCAGTCATAAATCCTGTTAAAGGTGTGAAGTAACCAGCACCTAACATAACTGCATTAGCAGCAGCAGCGGAGCTCACTATAATAGAAGGTAAGCCTTCAGCTTCTTTTTCTAATTGTTTACGAGTGGCTTCATCTTTAACAAACAAAGGCGTTAACGTGTCCGATCCATGCGGTTTAATCATTATTCTCTCCCAAGATAATATAAACGATATGTAAATTGAATTATCTGCGCGAAGGCGCACATATTATTTTGTTATATGTAAATTACAGTATGAAATCTTTGCACTAGCTAGTCGATTTTCTTAATAGTCCTATTAGCTGTCCTATCTTTTACACATAGATAAAAGTCTTTGACTCAGACTATTTATAAG
>CAXMUG010000060.1:0-10290 GCA_964196535.1 uncultured Mycobacterium sp.
GCGAAAATGATACGGATAGTGCTGACCATTTTATTTACCTTGCAACTCGCAAACAACAGATCGCACAAGAATTGCTACTTAAACATCAACAAGAACAAGAGCTCATTAGCCTCAAGCAACAGCAACTTGAAATGATTGCACATGCGCGTCGCAGTGAATCAACACACGCATCCTCGGAAACACGCAAAGCTCAACAACGCATACATCAACTAGAGCAAGCGCTTGGCCAATATAAAGCAGAAGAAGCCAGTCGCGGCACCATTTTAGTCATCAACGATTTACTGTTCAGTACAGGTGGAGCCAATCTAAAACCACAATCACAAACCCGACTTGAACCACTCGTACAATATTTACAAGGTAATCAACAACGCGAAATTATTATTGAGGGTCATACAGACAGCGTTGGTAACCCTGAAATAAATAAAAATTTATCTTTAAAACGTGCCGATACTGTAAAAATATTTTTAATCACACGCGGCATAGACCCAAGCCGCGTTGAAACCCGTGGCTTTGGCGAAGAAGTACCGGTTGCAACCAATACCACGAACGTAGGCAGAAGTTTAAATCGCCGCGTAGAGATAGTGATTAAAACACCAGGTCAATGAGTGAGTGCATGGATGTGCGAATGAGAAACGCGTCTTGGGTAACGCGAACAAAAATAATTATCAATCTATTCAATATTAATTTTTAGGCGAACTGATATGCAGCCCAAAAAAACTACAAGTCTATTGTTTAAATTAGAGAGCTTCTTTCTAATATTCATACTTGCCAGCCCAATACTTGCGGCCTCAAATACTAAACTAGCACTGCAAATTACCATTAATGGCTTACGACCCGATTTGCTAAATCGGTCACCCGATCGATTTAGCAAAGGGGCTTTAATTATTTGCTAAAAAATGGAGCAGCCTATACCAATGCTCACTACCAACATGCCAATACTGAAACCATCGTTGGGCACACCACTCTGGCAACAGGGGCTACACCTTCAGTTCACGGAATGACTGGAAATGTCTGGTTTGATCAAGAGACCAAGGAATTGGCATACAATATCGAGGACCCAGACTCGCCGTTACTTCCAACACGCAAAACTGAGAAAGAAAAAGCACAGGTCAATCCTGCACAAAAATTGGCTCGCTCTAAAGGTTGCCCACCCAAAGCCATTCTTGCACCTACCTTCAGCGATACACTATCTGCCTATTATGGAAAGGATTCAAAGGTCTTCGGTATTTCCGGTAAGGACCGTGGCGCTGTAGCAATGGCTGGGCACACCGGAAAAGCATTTTGGTTTTCTACTAATACTGGAGACTTTATTAGTAGTCAGTACTGTTACAATAAATATCCTGACTGGATCCAGCAATTGAGATAGATCAATAGCTTTCACCTCTATATCCCTTATTTTGAACAAAAGAAAATAGGGTGCTCAAATGATCTCTAGAAATAAAATTTTAATAGGTGTTTTCCTACTACTTTGTTCAATCTCTTTGATGGTGCAGGTGTGCTCTATGGATGGAGTGAGTCCGGCCCACTACTAACATTACCAGTAAGGTAATTGAATCAGAATAAAGGAGGTTTGTTATAAAACGATTCAAAGCAGAAGCAATCACTTATCTAGTCGGTATTATTGTTATCTGCATACTCACATCTGTGTTCTGCACAAATGCTAACGCAAAAAAACAAAAGGTTGAATCGCTAACAACGGCCACGGTTGCTAAAATTGATGATCCCTGGTTGCGACCCGGTAAGGTATTAGAATGGAAGGGTGACCTCGATGGCATGATCGAGCGCGGCTTTATACGAATCTTAACCCCCGCTAATCGAACGCACTACTTTGTAGATGGTGCCAAGGAACGAGGCATAGTAGCTGAGACGGCCAACACTCTTGAGTTAGTGCTTAACCAGAAACTTAGTAAAGACGACAAGGTGAGAGTGATTTGTATCCCTGTCAGCCGAGAGGATCTCTTACCAATGTTGCTTGAAGGACTTGGGGATGTAGCGATTGGAAATTTGACCGTCACACCAGAGCGCCAAAAGATAGTTGATTTTTCTTCTCCGTTTATTACTGATGTTAGTGAACTTGTAGTTACGTCTCCTAAAGTTGCGCCTATAACAACACTGTATGATCTCTCGGGTCGTGAGATTTGGGTAAGACGTTCCAGCAGTTATTTTGAAAGTTTACAAGCGCTGAATAATAAGTTCGCTACCGAGAAGCGCAAAAAAATTAATATAAAACTTGCCAGCGAGAACCTTGAAGATAATAGTCTGCTTGAGATGGTTAATGCTGGTCTTTATCCGGCAACCGTTATTGACAGTCATAAGCTTGAATGGGTTTGGGGAAAAGTTTTTCAACAGATTAATGTCAGTGAGGTTGCGATTCGCGAGAAAGGAGAAATCGCTTCGGCCTTTCGAAAAAACTCACCAAATTTAAAAGAGCTGTTAGATGGTTTTTACAAAAGCCGCAAAATAGGTACCAGCTTTGGAAACACAGTGATCGACCGATACATGAAAAAGTCTACTTGGCTTAAAAGTGCTACCTCAACCCAGGAACGTAAGAAGTTCGATGCGACCGTAGACTTTTTTCGAGAATACTCCAATAAGTATGATTTTGATTATCTCATGATGATTGCGTTGGGATATCAGGAATCCAGACTTATACCAGATGCAAAGAGTCCCGTTGGTGCATATGGAATTATGCAACTGATGCCAGAAACTGCTGCAGGTTCACCACTATTTATGAAAAGTGTGAAGGATCCTAAAGACAACATTTATGCAGGGATCAAATACATGCGCTATATAGTGGATAAGTATTTCGCCGACTCAGAAATAGACGAAGTAAATAGGCATCTATTTGCCTTTGCAGCTTATAACGCCGGCCCCAATCGTATCGCGAGATTGCGCAAGCTTGCTCCAGAATACGGTGTGGATCCAAACCTATGGTTCAAAAATGTCGAACGTGTTGTTGCTAGTAAAGTTGGACGAGAACCAATACAGTACGTTGGCAACATTTACAAATACTATTTGGCGTATCGTCGGCTTCGAGATATTGAAGCAGAGCAAAGTCAATCAACAATGTCTCAAGGGCGATAAACTTTATAGTGGATATGACATCTTTTCTAGTTTGTTAAGTGCTGTCGCGCACGAGACGAATCTTTTTTTGAATCTTCGTTCACTATTATTGGCCCCAACCAAATAGACTTGCTTAAGTAGTATTTTAATTATAAACGTTGGTGCAAGCAAACTGTAACTTACTGACAAGTCTCTATTGAAGTATTTAGATTTGAGAAAATTTTGATGCGAAAATAAATGTAGGTTGAAAATCAACTCATCAAAGCTGTTTAATGACCGCTTATGGCCGAAAGCGGACATTTACTTAGCAACCGCCAATTCAATCCCCTGCTCCGCTACATCCACCAACATTTTAATTTCTTCAGGTGTGATTACATACGGTGGCATAAAGTAAATGACATCTCCCAACGGTCTTAACAAGGCATTGTTCTTCAAGCCATGTTTATAGACTTCTAACCCTCTGCGTTCTTGCCAAGGATAAGATTGCTTATTAGCTTTATCTTTTACCATTTCAATGGCAGTAATCATCCCTGTTTGCCTAACATCCCCTATATGTGGATGAGACTTAAAACGCTCACATTGCTTGGCGAATTCAGCACTGAGCACTTGATTGTTCGCTATCACATCCTGTTCGTTAAAGATTTTTAAGGTTGCAAGTGCAGCCGCGCAGCCTAGTGGATTTCCGGTATAGCTGTGTGAATGTAAAAAGGCTGTTAGGTTTTCGTAGTCATCATAAAAAGCGTCGTAGACATCATTCGTCGTTAACACCACCGACAGCGGTAGATAGCCCCCCGTAAGCCCTTTAGACAAGCACATAAAGTCTGGACTGATATTGGCTTGCTCACAACCAAACATGGTTCCTGTTCTACCAAAGCCTACTGCAATTTCGTCTGCAATTAGATGTACACCGTATCGGTCACAGGCTTCACGCAATAAGGTTAGATATTCTGGTGCATACATGCGCATGTATCCTGCACATTGAACCATGGGCTCTACGATGACGGCACAGGCCTCTTCGTGATGCTCTTCCAAGGTTTTCTCCATGTGCGCAAACATCCGTTTGGCATAGTCTGCTTCAGACTCACCCAGTTCGCGGTTATAGCTATCAGGACTCGGTACTGTAATTACATCCAGCAGCAAAGGCTCATACACTTTTTTGTATAACGCCACATCACCTAAAGACAAAGCGCCAATGGTTTCACCGTGGTAAGAATTACTTAGGTTTATAAATTTAGTCTTTTTAGTTTTGCCGGTATTTTTCCAGTAATGGAAACTCATCTTTAGCGCCACTTCTACCGCTGAGGAACCATTATCTGCATAAAAACATTTGCGCAGAGGCTCTGGAGTTATCTCAATCAATTGTTCCGATAAATTAATAACGGTTTCATGAGAAAACCCTGCTAACAGTACATGCTCCATACGATCCAGCTGCTCTTTAATGGCATTGCTTATCGTTTCATTTGCATGGCCAAATAAATTAACCCACCAGGAACTGATGGCGTCTAGGTATCTATTACCATCGAAATCTTCTAGCCATACACCTTTAGCGCTTTTAATTGGCACCATAGGCAAATGCTTATGATCTTTCATTTGTGTGCAAGGGTGCCAAACTGCGTCCAAATCTCTTTTTTTGAGATCTTCAGCTGAATCGTATGTAGTCAAATTTACTTACTTCCTGTGTTTAGAGACTAAAGTCTCATTCTGCTCTTAGCCAACAACTTTTTTGCCGTAAGGCCTACAGCCATTTACGTGTCTTGTGTTTAACAAAAGCTACTGTATTTGCGCTTCACATGAAACAAAAACCAACCAACTGTTTAAATAATGTACTTATGTATTTGATATAAATAAATATGCTAAAGCTCGAAACTACTTTAACTTACCTAGTTCTTTAGCTTCCCGAAGTCCTAACGTACACTGAGGTCATACATGAATACCAATAGCGTATATATCGTCGATGGCAGTCGCTCTCCGTTTCTAAAAGCTCGCGGAAGACCCGGGCCATTTCAAGCTTCTGATCTCGCCGTTCAATCTGCGACACCCCTTTTAATGCGTCAGCCCTTTGCAGCAGAAGAACTGGATGAGGTAATCGTCGGCTGTGTCGGCCCCAGCCCTGATGAAGTCAATATTGCGCGTGTTATCAGTTTACGTTTAGGTTGCGGTGACAAGGTGCCGGCATGGACTGTGCAGCGCAATTGTGCGTCGGGCATGCAAGCTATCGATTCTGCATTTAGCAACATATTACTGGGTAAATCGAATTTAGTATTAGCGGGTGGCACAGAAGCCATGAGTCACTCACCTATTCTGTACAACCGTCATATGGTGAATTGGTTAGCGGATATGAACCGATCCAAAACAACTTTGCAAAAAGTGAAAACGATCGCTAGCTTACGACCTAAATTTTTCGCACCGGTAATTGGATTATTAAAAGGACTAACGGATCCTGTAGTCGGACTTTCTATGGGACAAACTGCAGAAAATCTCGCTCAAAAATTTAACATCACCCGTGAAGAAATGGATCAGTATGCTGTCGACAGCCACTTACGTTTAGTACAAGCGCAAAAAAATGATCTTTTTGAAAATGAAATGGAATATATCTACGACGACAAAGGTAAGACCTATAACACAGACGATGGTGTACGACCTGATTCAAGTTTAGAAAAGCTTGCAAAGCTAAGGCCGGTTTTTGATAAACGACACGGTAACGTCACAGCAGGCAATAGCGCACAGATAACCGACGGTGCTTCATGGGTGATTCTGGCCAATGAGCAAGCCGTTAAAAAACATAATCTTAATGTGATGGGTCGTTTGGTGGCTTCTAACTGGGCAGCCTTAGATCCTAGACATATGGGATTAGGACCCGTGCATTCAACTGTGCCTATGTTGCGTGAACAAAAGTTAAGTGCGAACGATATTGATTATTGGGAACTCAATGAAGCCTTTGCAGCACAAGTATTAGCCTGTGTAGCTGCGTGGAAGAATCCACAATATTGCCAAGAACACTTAGGCTTAGATACCGCATTTGGTGAAGTACCACATGAAAAACTCAATGTAGATGGCGGAGCGATCAGTATGGGGCATCCTGTTGGCGCTAGCGGCACACGTATCGTCCATCATTTATTGAATGTATTACAACGCAATCAAGCTAAATTAGGGGTAGCCACCATATGTATTGGTGGCGGACAAGGCGGTGCGATGCTGGTTGAAAATTTACAATAATAAAACCATGTCTGGCGAAAATTACAAACATTGGACAGTCGAAAAGAAAGACAATGGAATTGTTTGTTTGGGCATGGACGTTGAAGGCAGTAGCGCAAATGTTTTATCAGCCACCGTCTTAGCAGAACTTTATCAAATCTTAACTAAGCTTTCTAGAAGTCCTCCCGTTGGCATTGCCATTACATCCAATAAAGAGAAAGGTTTCATCGCAGGTGCAGATGTTAAGGAATTCACCCAGATCTCTAACCAGCAAGAAGCACTAGAACTCGTTCAATACGGGCAAACGGTTTTCAAACTTTTGGATAAAATGCCCTGCTCAACCATTGCCGTGATTAATGGCTTTTGCATGGGAGGCGGATTAGAGCTTGCTTTAGCTTGCGACTATCGCATCGCACTTGAAGATCCAAAAACGCGTTTATCCTTACCTGAGGTGCGACTAGGTATACACCCAGGCTACGGTGGCACCGTTCGCATATTGCGTTATGTAAATCCACTTATTGCCATGGACCTGATACTCACTGGGAGAAGTGTATCCACTAGTTATGCGAAGAAAATAGGTTTAATCGATGATGCCATCCCGATGAGATTGTTACAGGGTGCAGCAGAAAAAATATTGTTGAACAAACCTAGCAAACGAAAAACGCCTAAAATTTCAAAAGTATTAAATAGCGCTTTAGTTCGACCGATTGTTGCAATGCAAATGCGCAAACAAGTAGCCAAAAAAGCTAAGCCAGAACACTATCCTGCACCGTATGCCATTATCGAACATTGGCAAAAACATTTTGGCAATGAAAACAAAATGCTAGAGCATGAAGCGCAATCAGTAGCCACACTCAGCGTCAGTGAAACTGCAAAAAACCTTGTACGCGTGTTTTTGTTACAAGATGAACTGAAAGCACTTGCAACATCTGGTAACGAAAAAGTTAAGCATGTGCATATTATTGGCGCAGGAGTAATGGGTGGCGATATTGCCACTTGGTGTGTTTCTCAAGGCTTGCAAGTTACCTTGCAAGATTTGCATGCAGAAAGCTTAGCCAAGGCAAGACAAAGAGCGTACAGCTATTTCAAAAAGCGCTTAAAGAAACCCTTGCTAATCAAAGTTACAATGGACCGTTTTACACTAGATATAAACGGTTACGGTTTACATAAAGCCGATATTGTTATCGAAGCTATTTTTGAAAACAAAGATGTTAAACGTGAATTGTATGCATCGATTGAGCCTAAATTAAAAAAAGACGCACTCATTGTTACCAATACATCAAGCATTGAAATTGAACAATTATGCGATGCAATATCTGACCCCACAAGACTTGTTGGCCTACACTTTTTCAATCCAGTTACTAAAATGCCGTTGATTGAAATTGTAAATGGCGCGCAAACGAATCCAGACATTTCCCAACGCGCAATTAACTTCGCCAAACAAATTGGTAAATTACCGCTACCGACTAAAAGTTCTCCTGGTTTTTTGGTCAATCGTATTTTGACGCCTTACATGATTGAAGCAGGTTTATTGCATGAAACTGGCAGCTCTATAAATGACATCGACCATGCAGCTAAAGAATTTGGCATGCCAATGGGCCCAGTTGAACTTGCAGACACGGTAGGCCTAGATGTGGGTTTACATGTAGCCAAGCTATTAAGTAAAGCCTACGACTACAACATCCCAAATTCTTTTGAATCTATGGTGAATGCTGGAAATCTTGGTAAAAAGACCGGTCAAGGTTTCTACACTTGGAAGAAAGGCAAAAAAGTTTTACCTAAATCGAAATCGGCTGAAGGTAACCATGAAGCCATTCAAAACCGATTAATATTGAGACTCCTTAATGAAGCGGTTGCTTGCTACCGAGAAGAAGTTGTCGCTAGTAAAGATCATTTAGATGCTGGAGTAATATTTGGCACTGGGTTCGCACCATTTCGGGGCGGTCCGATAAACTATATAGAAACAACCGGAGTAGTCAGTTTACTCAGCGCATTAAAGACACTTCATCAACAGCATGGCAAGCGTTTTGAACCTGACTCCGGGTGGCAAGATTTTGACGAATAAGACCAATTTAGCATCTAGTTAATTATAAGAAACTACTCGTAAATCACTGTTTACTAATCTGACTCAATACTATAGTTTACATAAATTATATATTATAACTAACTGTTATTTATATATATTAATATTCTATAAATTAGCATTATTCTAAAATAGAACTTTCCTTACACGACCTTCTGCACTACAGTGATCCGACAATAAAAATAGGTAGACTGAAATGAAGTCTACCAATAATAAACTTCTCCAGGAGGAACTGGATGTCAAAATAGACAACACGCATTTTAAAGGTGTTTATGCAACACATAGACGCCTTTATTTACTAAATAATCAACCTAGCTGAAAGCGCTAAAACAAAACTAGCGGCCCTCACCTCTCAGCATTTAATTAGCCTAAATACCAGACCTAGACAAAAGCACTCGCATAGAGTGCTAACAATCCACTTTAGTGGCGACCACCATCACGATTGTCATTTCTAGGACGTGCCTCATTAACTCTTACACTGCGACCTTGAACGTCAGTTTGATTAATCGCATTAATTGCAGCTTCACCTTGCGCATTATCTGGCATTTCAATAAATCCGAAGCCTTTTGATCGCCCAGAATCTCTGTCCATAATAATATTTGCACTAGTGACTTCACCATGTGCTGCAAATAAATTACGAAGTTCGTCTTCTGAGATACTATAAGGTAAGTTGCCGATATAAATATTCATTATTACTCCTATCATCGTGAACTGTAGAAAATCAAACCACCGACAAACCAATCCACAGTTTTGAAGATGATAAAAAAGGTCGGAGTCAGACTTGGATACATAACTTAAGAGAAAACTTAATAGTGCCTAGAAACGCGTGGGTACAAGGAATAAGTAAGTAGGAAATTCTTTAGATAGATACAAATAAGACGAACAGAGCTAGATACGGAAATATTAAACTATGCGTTATGACCTAAAAGTGTTTGAATACAAAATTGATATAATCATTAACTGATTAGATATTGCACGAAATAAGCATAAAAGTCTATATTTTCGCATTTCCTAGTGTTTCGTATTACCCCAAATTACTAAAATATTTACTTGCAACGCAATATTTTCCACTGTCCGCTAAGCGGATAAGGATGCCAAGGATATTTATCGCCGGTAACTTTTGTCCAGTATGGAGCTCCGGCTTTACGCCAAGGATCAAATACAATGCCTTATGACCAGTTAGAATCTGCAGCATAAATTACTATCGTATTATGTTCACGTAATTTTACATGCAAGTCTTCAGCCCGGTGACAACATAAACCCCTTTCACGAAAACCCGCATTGACTAACATGTTGTGGTACAAAGCTGGACTTGCAATATTGTATTCATCCGCTAATTCAATAGTCGTGTTAATTAATACACGTGATATCTGACTTGCATCGGTTACTAGAATCTCTGCTGATAAAGCATTTATAGCTTGTGTGTAGTTTTCGATTTCACTATTGATATTTTCAGGTGCGGGCACATGCGTACAGGCTGTAACAACTAAAGTAATGAACAAGCAACAAAGAACCCTCAATTGCTTGAGAGGAGGCATAAGGAAATGGGTAGTGCTGCAGTGTGTTTTATATGAAAAATGACTAATCAGGTTTGATTGCGTATCGCCCGCTCCCAATTAACATTATCACTAGGCCAACGATTAAATAAAATGCTTGAAGCTCTAATCTCCAGCCTCCATGCTCTGTCAATCTAAGCAAATCATTCATATGCACCAAACCAATGGCAAACAGCATATTTAAAAATATTAAAAATCCACCAAATCGCGAATAGATACCTAAAATAATCAGTAACGGCGCTACAATTTCACCCACATAAATGCCATAAGCAAAAATGGGGTTCATCCCTATTCCTTCAAGCTGATTTTTAATGAAACCAAGTGTTTGTAAATCAACCAGTTTTGCCACGCCATGAAACAACATTAACAATCCAAGCGTGATCCGCAGGATAA
>CAXMUG010000061.1:0-5509 GCA_964196535.1 uncultured Mycobacterium sp.
ACCAATTCTCGAGGTTTAGTTATGAATGAAATCAAAATACAATTCAAACCTGTTCACAATCTTAACTTTCTATGCGCACTCTGGTTATGTCTCATATTAATTTATCCTATTCAAGGCAGTGCTGATGATGACATAACGCGGCATGGAGATGCGTACATCATTTATTTGCCTTCAGAATTAGAATTTGATGAGGTAGTAAGACGTCTACACAGTGAGATACAAGGAGAGAACTGGCAAGTAGTAAGTGAAATGAATATTGGAGAGGCAGTAAAGGACTTTGGCAAACACATTGATAATCGTGTCATATCCGTTTGTAAAACTCAGTACTTAGCAAAAGCTATTGAGGAAGACCCTTTCATTTCACTAATTATTCCATGTCGATTCACTGTTTTTCGCGAATCAACTGAGAAAAGTAGAATTGTAGTAGGCTTTTATGATCCAGTTGCTGAAGCAGATGGCCTAAATCTCAAACAAGCACAAGCAGCACAAATAGCTGCAAATGAATTAAAAGCAATACTGTATCGAATTGCTGAGAATTACCAAGAATAGAATCGTACTGCTACTGCAAAGGTACTAACAAGTTAAATGCATCTGGGTGACAATGTCCAGATGCATTTAACTTGTCAGTACCGAATAAAGATATCAATCAATAATTTTACAAAAGTTTTAAGCTTTGAAGATTAAATTTCGTGGTAATTTTTTGTCTACTTACTATGTAACTGCCACTTCCTAACACATAGGAAGACACTGTAGAACTTCATTACGACTGTTCAACGATACCTCAAACACTTATCGCATTGCACGATTTGTATAAATTCATTACCTTCTGCTTGTTGAACACCAGCATGATATAGCCCACCACATTGACACAATTGAGGATAACCCTCACTGCAATTTTTACAACGTTTATTGCTAAAACTATAACCCTCTAATGCATTGTCACTAAGCTTTTTTGTATACATTGTTTTATAAGAATTAGTTCACTCCAAATAGCTTTTGTAAGTTTACTTTTCCAGCATAGTCCTTTTCGCCAATCATTCATTCTAATGTGTATTCGTTATTGTGCTAATAATTTTTTATGATAAGCGCTATCCATTAGCCACATGTATAACTATATCTAAATCGCGTCATTAAAATAATCATGTGTGCATGCCATAGAATTGAGCACATAATGAACCACGTATACCACATTCAATGCAACAGATTATCACTGTTCATTGAGTAGAGGGCTTTATCTATAATGAAAATCAGTAATACACGCATCTCTACATCCAATACACTAGTAAATATAAGTACAACATACTTTGCAACGAGCGATGGATTGATGCTCAGTCTTGATCACATTGAAACTCTTAGTGCAATTCAAGAATTTTACGCACACCATGAGTCAAATAAAATTAATTTGCGAAAAATTAATGATGCGCTGGAAGAAAAGTTTCATCATAAAGGTGGGATAAAATTTTTATACGCACTGTTCCCCGGCGGCCCTGTAACACAAGGATGCCAAATAATGGGACTAAAACCACCTGCGGGTTCTACAGATAAAGGATTTGGAAGCGCAGCCTGAATTATATAGCCAGATTTCTGCTACCAAAATACCTCAAGTATTAAATGTCTGCTTTCGACCAATAGCAGACATTTAACTTTTGATAATTGAATTTAGAGTAATACAATTATTCAATTACGTCGAAACCTCGCCAGATTGTATTTACCTGTTTTTTATAGATTTTAATGAGTTTTAACAAGAAGCTATTTTAGCTATCAGCTGAGTGATATAAGTCTCTAATTTTCGGTGCACCTAGCCAAAGTTTTTTCGCCCAGCACCAATAAAATAGCAGTCGAAAATACGGCTGAAGCGAAAATCATACACATCACTACGATTTGATAGCGCACCGCGATTAACGGCGATACCCCGGACAGCACCTGGCCGGTCATCATTCCTGGCAGTGACACCAAACCGACAGCAAACATCGAGTTGATAATCGGGATCATTGAGGTGTGCATGGCGGTATTACGCGCCTGAATAAATTGCGCTCCATTACGCATTTCGGCGTCCAGGCGTTCCAGCATCAGGCTTATGGTGTTCATGGAATTGGCGAAAATCATCCCCGCCAAAGGAATCGTAAACTGTGATTTATATAATGGTTCCAGCGCAAGAACTGGCCACACGACAATCAACAACACAGTGCCACCGCCCAACACGGACGCGAGTATCGAATGACCAAACAATTGCACCCGCAACCTTTCCAAGGTGCGCAAACCAATCCAGCTCGATGCGATGATCATCATTGCAATCACAGCCAATGTAATCCAGACATCATTAGATTCAAATATATACACTAGTACGTAGCCGACCAATATTAATTGAATCAGCATGCGCACAATTGAATACAATGCATTACCTGCCTGCAACGACCATTTGACCAGAATGAAGATTGCCAGCAACACCGGAATAAAAGTGATGCCTAAATTAGTGAGCGGAATAATTTGCACAGTGGATTCCATTGCAGAGCCTAACCATTGAGTGTGTTTAATAAAGATGACAGTCTACCCGCAAAGACCTTGCGAGTAGAGAGATAAGTGCGCTAAAAACTTAGCTGGCTTGACGCGAAGCGCGTTTACTCTCGTGTTCTTTCAGATACTTCTTGCGAATGCGAATTTGTTTGGGCGTGACTTCCACCAGTTCATCGTCGTCGATAAATTCTGGTGCATATTCCAGACTTACATTTACCGGCGGCGTTAATACAATATTTTCATCGGTACCGACAGCGCGTACATTCGTCAGTTGTTTTCCTTTCAGCATTATGTAATCAGATTTACGGAAAATACTAAAAGGTGATTAAACGATGTCCGCTTTCGGCCATAAGCGGTCATACGCTAAAAAATAAAAACCCCACCATCTAAGCGGGGGCTTAAACTAAAATACTCATTGTGTTCCTTATTTATTTTTTTCTTGCGCGTAATGTAATTACTCAACTTGATTTAAATCAATATTTCAATAATTAAAAGCAATAGTATTTAAGTGTACTGATAATTTTGTCTAATAATTTTAATAAAGGAAACTCGATATGTACAAGATATTTGCTCTGATATTATTTTCTACACTTTGTGTGCCGAGTACGCTATTAGCTGCTCAAGAAGGCTGTTCCACATCTGCTTCTCCGGAAAAGATGGCTGCAGATTTGATTTTTATTAGGCCTTTAGGGCTTGTTGGTACCGCTGCAGGCTCTATTTTATATGTAGCATCCTTGCCGTTCACGTTATTAGGCGGCAATGCTGGAGAGGCCGGTAAAAAGTTAGTGGTTGAACCAGCTGCTTATACATTTGCAAGACCGTTAGGTAGTAATTCTCGTTGCAAGTAATCGTTCTACAAGGCGACACATATTAAAAACAATTCACTAACTTGCTGACAAACAACACCTAGCATTAGTGCGCATAGTTTTCAAACCTAGGTAGCAAAACCTGGAGGGAATTTTTGTTATGCATTAAAAATGTCGGTACTGACAAGTTAACTGATTTGAAGGTGCGATTACAGCAGTCACACGACTATAAGCCATTGATTGTTAGTTGCGGAGAAAGCGCATTTTTCCTCCAAAACGACAAGATTTACGTTAACTTGTCAGTACCAAATACATCATTCAATATTGGAACCAATAAAAAATGAGTTTATCTATGTCAAACCCACTGGCAATTATCGTTGGTGCTGGACAGGGGCTAGGGAATAGTCTAGCAACACAGTTTTTAAAATCAGGTTATCGAGTTATTGGGCTTAATCGATCATCCAGTGACTCTATTCCTGATGTTATCAAAATAAAGCAATTGGATGTTTCCGATCGCTTGTCTGTAAAAAATACGTTAACTGAAGTTATTGGGCAATATGGTGTGCCACAGGTAGTGATACATAATCCGGCTCAGCTATGCATTAAGCCTTTTCTAGAGACCTCTGTAGAAGATTTTGAAGTTGCTTGGAAATCTATGGTGCTGTCAGCAATAAATGTTTTGCATTTTGTGATACCTGCAATGCTTCAACGAGGTGGCGGTACCGTAATCGTTTCGGGTGCAACAGGTAGTATTCGTGGCGGTGTAAACTTTGCTGCATTTGCATCTGCAAAATTTGCATTACGTGGATTAACGCAGTCATTGGCTCGCGAGTATCAAAAGCAGGGTATACATATCGCGCATGTTATTTTGGATGGTATTCTCGACACCCCACGCAGCCGTGAACTACACACACTCGACCCCACCGAAATGATGTCTACCGAAGATGTTGCAGATGCATATCTAAAACTCGTACAGCAGAAGTCCTCAACATGGACTCATGAACTCGATTTAAGACCCAAAACCGAAACCTTCTGATGCAAACTAAGGTGCTAATCATAGGCGGAGGCTTAAGTGGCCTTCATACTGCATATGAATTACATAAACGTGGCGTAAATTTTTTATTGGTGGAGGCACGCGACCGTTTTGGGGGTCGGATATTGTCACGTAATGGAAACAACTCGGAATACGATCCGAATCAATCTGCTTTTGATCTTGGTCCTAGTTGGTTTTGGCCTGGACAATCACGCATGCAAACACTTATTAGTGAGATCGGTTTAAGCGGTGAAATCTTTGCACAGGCAGGAACAGGAGATGCGTTATATGAAGACAACCAAGGCAACGTTCAGCGTGGCATTGGCGGCACCTCAATGGGTGGAGCATACCGAATGAAAGGCGGGATACGGCAAATCATTTCAACACTGAGCCAACAAATCCCACGCGAGTTACTTATTTGTAATGCTGCTGTCACTGAAATTAAACACCTAGAAGAAACAATTGTATCAACGCTGTTGATTGACAATATACCTAAAGAAATTTCGAGCAAGTTTGTGGTACTTGCATTACCGCCGCGTGTGGCGGTAGCGTCTATAAAATTTTTACCACAATTTCCTCAAGCTCGCATAGAAGAACTCAATACTGTTGCTACTTGGATGGCAGGCCATGCGAAAATTGTATGTAAATACAGCCATCCATTTTGGCAACAACAAGGCCTTTCTGGCGATGTAATTAGTCATCGCGGTCCGTTGCAAGAAATTCATGATGCATCCTCTGAAAGTGGAGATCTCAGCGCATTATTTGGATTCGTTAGTGTACAAGCCCGCTATCGGCGACAGCGGCAAGAAGAGTTACGCACTATGGCAGTCGCACAACTTACAAGATTATTTGGGGAATTGGCATCGACGCCTGTTGACGTCTATATGAAAGACTGGGCTTTCGATCCATATACGTCTACTGATTACGACCATGAAATGCTGATGTTTCATCCAGCCAATAATATCGTTAGTGTGACGGAAAAATCTTGGCACCAACAATTAATTTGGTCCGGATCAGAATCTGCAGATTTTCGCCAACACAACAATGGCTTTTTAGAAGGTGCGCTCGAAGCTAGTTTAAGAACAGTCTCTTTTTTAAGTTCTCAAATTAACTCAACACCCAGCCTCGCTTCGTGAATATTCACACTTTGTAACTT
>CAXMUG010000062.1:0-11600 GCA_964196535.1 uncultured Mycobacterium sp.
AATTATACATATAACTTGTTCAAAAAAGTTATTAGTAAAATACATTTTAATTGTAAATACTATTACATGAATATTTAAGATGGTTGTTTCGCATAACAATATAAAGTAATTTACTGATATTCATACATAAAAATAAATGTATTAATATTTAATTAGGTTGAATTTTTTCAAAGTAAATTCGCTGAACAGCAAAGAATACAATTGCAGTCGTCCAACCAAACATTATTATTCCATTAGCTGCTTCAAATGAACCAAGCACGCGCCACTGGTTTTCAAGGGTAACATCGCCATATCCGAGTGTAGTAAAAGTGACCATCGAAAAGTATAGAGCTTGTTCAAAATGCTCAAGCGCACCAATTAAAATATAAGTGCTTGCCCAAACAACTGCTTCTAACACCATGGCAAGAAACATTAGTAAAATTATTCCAATAACCCAGTAAATTTGAGTGCTTTGTAGTTGCTGTTTTAGTTTCCCGCCATGATGGGACTTCAAAATACGAACGGATAAAATCATACTTACAGCATGTATTACTGTTGTTGTAATCATTAATAACGCAGCAAGAGTAAAATTTAATAACATGTTACTGTAAAACTCCTTCCCATTGTTTGGTTCTTTCACGCATTTGTTCTTTCATATCAACAGGTAAGAAATCAACTGGGTTTTGATTGTTTCGTATTTCCCAACCGCCACCTAATGATAATTGAACAGTAACTAAATTAGTTGCAACGTTGCCTTGTGTTGATGTAAGTAAATCTTGTTGTACGACATGATCGTTGAGCGTGTTAATTACCGTATTAAAACTTACTAGTCCGTCTTCATATTGGGCAGATGAAACATCTAGTGCACGTTTTGAAGCATCAAATGCCAAGCGATAATATTCCAGTTGCTCATGTGACTTTAAAAAAGCAACAATTGCATTCTCCACATCTGCTTGCGCTTGCAATACAGTATCAAAGTAGTCTACTAATAATTGTTGAAAGCGTGCGTCTTGTAATCTGACATTACTTCGAAGGCGTCCATAATTAAATATATTCCATTGAAAAGTACCAAATATATTCCATATCTCACTTTCACTTTCAAATAAGTCACCTGTTTCAGTTGCATTCGTACCAATTGAACCTCCAATAAATAAATGCGGGTAAAGCTCTGTAACGGCAAAACCAATTTGTGCGCTTTGCGAAGCAAGTTGGCGTTCAGCCACACGGATATCAGGACGCCTTCTAATTAGATCTTGTGGCATTCCTAACCCAAGATTTACAGGTGCAGATGGGATAGTCAGTTTTTTACCAAGAATATAGTTTAAATCGTGTGGAGGCTTACCGAGCAGAATAGCGAGTGAGTTTTTAAATTGTTGTAGTGATGTTTCAAGTGAAGAAACTCCTGCTTTAGTGTTATATAGTATGCTTTCTGCTTGATCAGCATCTAATTCACTCACATCGCCCGCATCAAATTTTGCTTTTGCAATTCGTAAGCTCTCTTCTTGAAGTTTAATATTTTCATATGCAACTTTAACACGTTCATTGAACGTACAAATTAATAAATATGTCTCCGCTACTTGTGATATGAGCAATACAAGTACATCATCATAACTAGCAACACTTGCATCTAATGCTGCTGAAGCAGATTCAATTTGACGTTGAAAGCGACCCCAAAAATCAAGCTCCCATGTCACACTAAAACCTAAGTTATAATTATCAAGTGTTTCACCCTCTTCTTTACCACTTCCTGCTAGACCAGTTATTTGTTGTTGCTGTGGGTACTGCTCACCAATTGCAATAGCTAATAGTTGTTGTGATTGTAATACGCGAAGACCTGCTGAACGAAGAGTAAGATTTTCTCTGAGTGCTATTTCAATTAATTCATCGAGAACAGGATCATTAAATGCATACTTCCACCATTTAGGATCGGCAGGTGTTTGTTCAGATATACGTGGGTCTTCTATATCTTGCCAAGCTGGTTCAACTTCTGGTTTAGGTTCTTCATAATCAGGCCCAAGTAAAACACAACCAGTTAAAACCATGTTAAAAAAAGAAAAGAGTATTATTTTTTTATGGTTAGTTTTAAGCACATGGATTTTTCTATTAATCATACTGCTTTAAACAATTGGTTTAATGAGCTGCGCTAGTATTAGTCATAACTAATACTGATGCCGTTGTGCCAACTCGTAGTTGAACTTCTTCAGGTATCTCATCTAGATGAATTCGCACAGGTATTCGCTGTGCGAGTCGTATCCATTCAAATGTTGGACTCACATTAGGCAATAAATCTACTCCAGTACTACCATCTTGTTGAGCAATACCCCAACCTAAACTATCAACATAACCTTCTATAGGTGAATTTGGATAAGACATTAACGTGATAATGGCTTTATTACCTTTACGCATATGCTCTATAGCGTTTTCTTTAAAAAATCCATGCACCCAAAAACTATTTATATCGACAAATGCCATAGCAGGCTGATTTGTTATTGCTTGACTACCTAACCAAAGATTTAGATTCGTAATATAGCCATCTGCTGGTGCGATCACTGTAGTGAATTCGAGGTTAAGTTTTGTATCTTCAACAGCTGCACGCGCTTCACGTATGCTTGCATTATCGTCTCCCATTGCACCAAGATTTGCTTTAACTTCAGCAAGATCAGCTCCGGCTTTAATAAGGTTAGCTTCAGCTTCAGCTACATTTGCTACTCCACCCATTCGTTTTTGAATAGCTACTTCATAATTAGCACGTGCTCGATCAAGTGATTTTTGCGATGTTGCTTTTTTAGGCAAAAGCTCTTTATGGCGTTCAAACTCTGCTCTATTCTTTACTATCTCTGCATCAAATTCTTTTATTTTAGTTTGTGCTTGTGTTACCTGTGTGCGCATAACTTCAACTTGCGCTTCAGTTGCTTCTACATTTTTTACTTGTGCAAAATAACTATCTCTTGTTTTATCGTATTTTGCTTGTGCTTGTTCTAAGCTTGCTTTATACGTGCGCGGATCAATTTGAAATAAAAAATCCCCTTTTGTTACAAATTGATTATCTTTTACTGCAAGCTCGACAATGCGACCTGTTACACGAGGGGTAATTTGCACGACTTTGGCACGGACTTGGCCATCTCGTGTCCATGGATTCGTAACATGGTCCCAATATTTAATTAAGGTTATTAATATTGCTAAGAGAACGATTACTCCTGTCCACAGATATTTTTGGTTAAACTTCACGTGTTATATCCCTATTACAATAATTCCAATTAACAAGGTATAAATTATGACTAGCGACATAGATACTAATGGTGGATAAAAAAAGTATTTTGATAACCCATACCTATTGAGTATCCGCGCAGTGATAACAGTTGCCAGTACACCCAATATTGCGGCAATTAATATGGGTGGCAGATACACTCCACCAATTGCAAACTCATGTGGAGTGCGGAATATCATTTTAATCTTAACTTCCTATGCAAATCGTTCTTCATGCCACTGATTCCAGTTAATTGTTTCAACGCTGCTAATATAGTCAACAAGTGCTTCAGATACATTTCGAAATGCGCCTAGTAAGCAATAAAAGCTTTCACCATCCTGTCCGCTAAATTGTGACGTATTTATTTTATTAAGAGTGCTTTCAATATGATTCTCAAATTGTTCCAGAATTTCGTCTAGTCTGTTACGAAAGATTTTACTTTTTCCAATATTTGGTTCTTGAGACAATTTTTGTAATCTACCTTGAATTCGTTTACACCAGGCTTGTAAATCGTTTTCCATTTCCTGTGTTAAATTGAGTTGATGTGTATTTTTGTTAATTACTTGCAATTCTTGAATACGCAATGAAAGCGTTTCAATATTATTTACTAATGATTGTATCTGCTCTGTAGTTGCACCAGACTTTTCTTTATTAACGATATGTTTAACCCAGGAATTTAGCTTTACTGGTAATTTTGATATTTCATTTGCATGAAATGCTTTTTTATAATTAATTAAATATGAATCTTTCTCTTGAGGTTTATCGCATATTGAAGATAAAACATAAGCGCAGCTATAAAAATACCGTTTTAACAGTCTACGAAATACGTGTTCTGGAATCCAAGATACAGGTATATAGGCAGTAACTAAAATAATGAAGAACGCAATTGGAAACATCAAAGTCGTATTTGCAACAGAGAGAAAACTGTATGACTGTTGATTATCAATTCCTGTAATGACAATAAACATTGCCAATCCTAACACCCTTCCTAAGACTTGCTTTGGTGTTGCAAATAGATAGCAAATTATGAACGTTACACCAAAAATAATAGGCCCTAATTGCATATAACTTGAAAATTGAGGCATCAAAAATATATAGATAAAACCTGAAAATGTAATACTAAGCAAGGCAGGCATTAATAATAACCACACGCTTAGTTGGGGCATGGCTGAAATGAACATGCCAAATACTGTTGACATTGTCACGATGGTAAATTTTCCCGGCATGTCATCAATATAAATTACTGCCAAGTATGCAATAACCATAATCATGATTACGCGTGACGCATAAGCTAATCGATCTACATCCAATACAGAAACTGCTTTTGAATATTGTATTGGACTGACTTGTTTTTTTATGCGCTTACATTGCTTAATATCCTTAACAATATGGAAAAGATCACGTGTAACCGTATCTATATGCTGAAAGTGTGAGTGTGTTAGTGTTAATGCTGCTTTTTGAAAATTTAAGAGCTCGCACATTGAGTCATGATTAAGCAATAAAGAACTATTAGTTGTATAAAAATCAATCTGTTGGCCAGTTAACATCTCTTCAATTTGCTGTAATCTTTCATTTATTTCATTAGCAAACTCGTCTAAGTTAGGTAATAATTTATTTAACTCTAATCCATGTAAATTTGTAAGACCGCTTTTCAGGTGCTCCATTTTTTCAACTAGCTCAATTGATTTAGCCTGATATATTCGCCAAAGTTGTCGCATCTCGCTTACTTCATGGGTGTCTATTTCTGCTGCATCCAGTAATGAATTAAATTGAGTGCGAATCTGAATTTCTTGAAGTCGTTTTGCTTGCGCTTGCTTAGACTTGTCAGAACCGTTTAAGAGTTCGATGTAGATTTGTAAGAGTTGGTGTTGCGTTGAAGCAAGTTTTTGTGCCGCAGCATAAAACTCATTGCGAGAACTACTCGGCCAAATTAAAAAAGCAATAATGCTGTACACTAAAATTCCCAATCCTGTTTCTTGTGTGCGCAACATTGCAATGCTAAATGCATTTTCAGAATTCGGGCCCGCATCAAAACAAATAATTGCGCATACAAAACCACTTACATGCCAAAAGTAATTGTGTTTTGCCCCACTCATCATGTAGGTGCAAAAACCAATATAGATAGACAAAATTAATATGAAATTCCAACGCTCTTGAGCTGTAAGCGTAATGATAATGAGTGCAATACCAGCGCCTACAAAAGTGCCTAACATTCGCATCGCAGCCTTATTAAGGGATTGACCAACCGTTGACAAACTTATAAATGCAACCGCAAATGCCGCCCACATTGCGCGATCCCAATCAAGGCTCAGCGCAATACCATATGCAATGGTCATAGCTAAAGCTGTTTTGATTGCTTCCTTTGCTTTTCGGGAAATTTTCATTTTGTTTTACCCGAGCTTTCCATCCGTAACTATCAAAAATGAATTTTCACTTTGATCTTTTAATTCTTTCTGCAAGAGCGTTAACAAATGGATTTGCACTTATTCCGTGTAAAACGACACTCAATACAATGGTATAGACTGCCGTAAGTGCAATTGTGTCTCCTCCCGGTAGATTTGCGTTCATCACAATCACAGCAAACACAATTGTTGCTAACCCTCGGGGACCAAACCACCCTACAAACAATTTTTCATCTGTTCGTAGCTGTGTGCCGATAAGTACAAGAAAGACAGGTAGCATACGAATCACTGTGAGGCTAAGCACAGCATAGATAAGTGGTTCCCAAGTAAATTTATGCAGGGTGTGGCCGATCACTGCACTCCCAAATACCACCCATGTTATTAGAGCAAGGGTATCGGCACCCCCTTCAGCAGCGAAAAGAAGTTTATGCTTATGATCTTTTGCGATCCACCCGAATAAAAGTCCGCCTACAAAGCATGCAATGAACCCACTTCCACCTATATATTGAGCAAGGGCAAAACATGCTACCGCTAGTGCAATGACAGGTAACTGTTTCCAAGTTTCCGTAACCCAACCGCGATCATTAAACTGCTTGAAAAGCCAACTCCCCAATGCTGCTAAGCCAGCTCCTACGATAACTCCAATTCCAATTTCTTCTACTACTAATAATATTGCGTGCATTGCAGTGTTGCCTTCAATTCCATTTTTAGATGCAAGCGCAAGGAAAATAAATAATATTGGTACGCAAATACCATCATTTAATCCGCTTTCAAAACTTAGCCCTTCACGAATGTTTGCTGGCACAGCATCATTCGTTATAACTGCTTTCCCTAGCGCGGCATCAGTTGGCGCTAGAATGGTTGCAAGAATTGCAATTTCAATTAACGTCAATCCACCAAAGATTAGGACCCCTGCACCGAAGCCAAATAAAATAGTCAGCGGCAAACTAATTAATAAAAGATTGCGAGGAATTCGTACGTTTTGCCTTAGAACATCTAAATTTGCATTAGCGGCATCGATGAACAAGACAAGTGCCAAGGTCAGCTCGGCCAGTGTACGTAGACCTTCTTTTTCAATATTAAGACTAAGAAAATCTAGCCCTAGTGGACCAAACATTACGCCAAAAGCTGCAAACACGACTGCACCACTAAAGAGCGTGCGTTCCAGTCCCCCGCTTGAAATGCTATAGAGAAAAACAAATACCGCAATAAGCGTTAGAGTCTCATACATAAACCAACCCTCCGTATTTTTTATTATTTCGCCAGGATAACTGGCACCCTGTTAGTTAGTATACTAGTCATATTTATTTTAGATATTTGATAAAAGTCATATCAAGAACGAACTGAAAATATCAGCTTTGGGTCGTTAGCAGTCATTCTATACGCACTTTAGACAATACTCAGTGTCATACTAAGAATGTCGCTCACTTTAAGTTGCTTCTTTTTGTTGCTCGGGTTTGCGTTCTTTTTCTAATGTATGGCGCACGCTTTCAGGTCGTTCAATATCACCAGGATTTACAAGATGTAGAGAAGCTAACTTGTCAGTACCGACGCCGGGATACTCCTTCCACAAGTACATCCAGCAAGCTTGCCACAATGGTTGTTCTAATATCATTTATCAGAACCAGTCGGGCGGCCGATGATTGCGCCCATACAGAGGCCGAAGGCGATATGCGCCATCAGTGCAACCATAGCTTTTGGTGGACTGTCGAAGAAAAAACCGTGTCCTAGAATCGGCATAATCACGACCATTGCGGCTAGATAAAGTGGAATTAGAAATATAGCTCCTCGTAGCCAGCCCGGTCCTGGTAAATAGCGAATGCCGAGGACCAAATAAACGATTGGGAACAAAACGGTACCATTCACAAAATGGGCGATTGCCCCGGCTGTATGCGAGCCACCGAATATCGGCGCCAGTAGTGCCGCTACGTCCATTGGTTGGCCAATAACTTGTGGCGCCACTAATTTTCCCATGAGCGTGAAAACTACAGTTCCGACAAAACCGCCGATCAATGCCCCAATCCAATTTTCTTTAATAAATACTTTTGTAACTGCGATCAACTGACCCATAACCTGATTTCTCCTCTTGAGTAAGTAATGGTGGTGATTGAGATACGAGTCTTTTCTTTTTATTCTTCTCCAAGACAACACTGAAAAATCGAAGTTTTATCGCCTGCCATTTTACTCCATTTCAATTCAATTTCTTTTGGTTTTTTTCAGTATTTGACCCGATTCATAAATCTCCTTTGATGATAAACAATTTATATATGAGAAAAATAATGGTAAACAGTACACACTAAAAAGAATCGAATGACAGCTTTTGACCCAAAGTGGGCATTCCAGTAATATTATTTAACACACTAATTTAACCTTACAACTAAAGTAAATTTATTTGTACTATTTAGTGATCTGTCTCACTGGAAATCAGACTATGTCTGGCATATATCATTCATACGGTGTTATTGGCTTGGAATAGGCATTAGGAATAGGAATCAGATGTAACCGTTACATTCATCATTCTTAACGTAAGCAAATAGCTGTCTTTTTGGTTTTATGTTTCATTGTTGAAAACTAATAATTTAATAAAGAGAGGCACCTTTATGACCATGCGTCAAAACTTTATTATTATTGCCGTTGTGTTGACAACAGCGATACTCGCATTATCTGTCATCTCGATAAAATGGCTATGGGCATTTGCGGTTATTGGGCCGATTATTTTATTGGGTCTTGCCGACATGTTTCAAACCAAACATTCGATACGTCGGCTTTACCCCGTGCTTGGACATTTTCGTTATCTATTAGAATCCTTTCGACCAGAGATTCAGCAATACTTTGTAGAATCGAATACAGATGGCGCGCCGATATCAAGAGAATTTAGATCGTTAATATATCAACGCGCAAAAGGAGACCGTGATACACGACCCTTTGGGACTATCTTTGATGCAAATCGTGCGGGCTATGAATGGGTTAACCATTCAATGTTGCCAAAGCACCATACTGATTTTGATCCTAGAGTAAAATTCGGTGGACGAGATTGCACCAAACCATATATGGCATCACCACTTAATATTTCAGCGATGAGCTACGGGGCATTGAGTAAAAATGCGATTATGGCGCTTAATAAAGGCGCAAAAATTGGAGGCTTTTCGCATAACACAGGTGAAGGCAGCTTGAGTCCTTATCATCTTGAACATGGTGGTGATATCGTTTGGCAAATTGGCACGGGTTACTTTGGCTGTCGTGATGAAAATGGTAATTTCAATCACGAAACATTTAAGAAAATTGCTAGAAAAGATGTTGTAAAAATGATTGAGATCAAACTTTCACAAGGTGCTAAACCTGGTCACGGTGGTATTTTACCAGCGGCTAAACTAACTGAAGAGATTGCTAAAATTAGACACGTGCCAATGGGGGAGGATGTGGTATCTCCACCGGCTCACACCGCATTTTCAACACCAACAGAACTGCTTGGTTTTGTGAAAACACTTCGAGAACTATCAGGTGGGAAACCTGTAGGTTTTAAACTTTGCATAGGTCGGCGTGACGAATTTCTAGGTATCTGTAAGGCTATGTTAGAAACTGGTATAACACCAGATTTTATAACCGTAGATGGTGGAGAAGGCGGTACTGGTGCCGCTCCAACCGAGATGACTAACTCGGTAGGAACCCCTATTCGTGACGCGCTTATTTTTGTCAACAGCGCACTATTAGGTATTGGACTCAGAGACAAGATACGCATTATTGCATCTGGGAAAATGTTTTCAGCATTCCATATACTTCGAGCAATAGCACTAGGTGCTGATACGGTTAATTCCGCACGTGGTTTCATGTTATCTCTAGGATGTGTTCAAGCTAGAACCTGTAATTCAGATCACTGTCCAACAGGGATCGCAACGCAAAACCCATCGCGCAATAAGGCGATTGTTGTAACAGACAAAGCACAGCGTGTTGCAAATTTTCAACGGCAAACCGTTACTAACTTAGTAGAGTTAATAGGCGCTGCTGGTTTAAACGGAATACATGAGTTAGAACCTAGACATATCAATAGACGTGTGCAAGGTACAGATGTAAAAAATTATGCTCAGCTTTATCCAACTATTACTGTTGGCAGCTTACTTAAGGATAATTCAGTTCCTGAAGACTGGAAAGATGATTGGAGCATGGCTAACGCAATTGCTTGGTAACGAGTGTTTGTAAAAGTAAGTCAGTTAGGTACTGACAAGTTAAACGCATCAGGGCGACAATTATATATCGACACAACAAGCGCAACTCTTTTTAAGTGCGCATGCAGCGGTATACAATCTCTTTAATCTTGGACGTCATTTAGTATCCGCTAAGCATTATCGAGCATTTAGATTGCGCGCCTTTGCGTCTTGGAAATGTGCAGCAGTATTATAGAATATGTTTTATCTAGAATTTACAAGATGTAGAGAGGTTAACTTGTCGGGACCATATTTAGTTTTACTGTTATTAATAATAGTTACTTGCAGTACTGCCCAAGCAGGTGGCCTATATATAAGAGAGTTTGGACAACCTGCCCAAGGCACCTCCGGAGAGCAGGTCCTCGCTGAGGATGCCTCGACCGCGTTCGCAAACCCATCTGGTTTATTTTTTCTGGATAGTGATAGTGAATGGATGGTCACAGGTGTTGTGGTATCGACTAAAGCGGAGTTTGACCCCGATGATGGAACCACCATTCCTGGAAATGATGGAGGTGATGGAGGGGATGAATTATTTGGCGGGGCATTATTTCATACACGTCGGTTATCTGAAGATTGGGGTTTTGCGTTTTCTATAAACTCAATAGCGGGTGCAGGCGTGGAATACAATGATGCATTTGTCGGTCGTTACCAAGGGATCAAGGCGGAGTTATTAACGATTCTCTTTACCCCCAGCGTGGCCTACAAAGTGAATGACAATCTTTCATTTTCATTTGGTGTACCGCTGATGTATGGGAGTTTAGATTTGGATGTCGCTATTCCACCACTTATTGGCCCACCAACCGCCGCCCGGGATGGATTAGCAAAAGTTAAAGACGGAGAAGATTTCAGCGCCACCATCCAAGCCACCATGCTGTGGCAAGTAACGGAAAGTACTCGAATTGGACTCGGGTATTTGGGGGAGAATGAGCTTGAGTTTGACAGTGACTTGAGAATTACCTTACCGGGTGCAGGCGGTGGAACAACGCTTAACAATATAAGTGCAGATATAGAAATCCCCTTTGCACAAACCGTGAGTCTCTCTGCGGCGACCGAAGTTAATGACCAACTTACCTTGACCGCGAGGGTGGGCTGGGAAGATTGGAGCACACTTGATTCCATACCGCTGAGTACCAATCAGGGCGGTGTTGCCATTCCGTTGAATTGGGATGATGTGTGGAGTGTGGGTGTGGGCATGCGTTGGGAATCCCAAGGGCCGTGGACATATTATGGTGGCATTGCTTACGACTCTGACCCAACCTCAGCGGATGATCGTATTGTCATTTTACCGGTCGATGAGCAATGGCGTTTTTCTGGTGGTACTACATATGAAATTAACGAGTCCCAAAAAATTGGAGCCACCATTACGTATATTGATTTCGGGGATGCACCTATCAATAGCACCACTGGTGTAGGCAACCTTTCGGGTGATTATAAAACCAATCGTGGCATTATCTTTGGTGTGAATTATTCGTGGAAATAAAAGAGTAATCTACTAAAACTAATCCATCAGCCTACGAAAACAAGTTAGGAGATAAGGTACTGACAAGTTAAACGCATCAGGGCGACAATTGCTAGATGAACACATCAACCAGTCTATACAAACGCCACCGTTTTCCTTCTGAAATTATTCAATACGGTGCAGAGCTTTCGCATCAACCGACACGAGTTCGAGAACGGGGAATGAGACGATTCAAATCGACACAACAAGCACAACGCTTTTTAAGTGCTCATGCAGCTGTTTATAACCTCTTCAATCTTGGTCGACATTTA
>CAXMUG010000063.1:0-2215 GCA_964196535.1 uncultured Mycobacterium sp.
GGTCCTCAAGGTTTGTTGCAAAACGCTATAACAGTCGCGTCACGGGGATAGATTTAACCACCGAGTATATAGAAACTGGAGAGACACTTTGCTCTTGGGTTGGACTTAATGAACTGATTAATTTACATCAGGGTAGCGCCCTTAACATGTCATTTGATGACGGCGTATTCGATGGTGGTTATATGATGCACGTAGGCATGAATATCAAAGATAAGCTTGGCTTGTATAAGGAGATTTACCGAGTATTGCGTCCTGGAGCCATCTTTGGCGTTTACGACGTAATGCAAATTGAAGAAGGTGAATTAATTTATCCGGTTCCTTGGGCGACCACTTCTAATGAAAGTGAGGTCGTAAGTCCCGAGCAGTATAAGCAAGCGCTGCAAATAGCAGGGTTTACTGTTATTAAAGAACGTGATCGGCACGAGTTTGCTAAATCATTTTTTGAGGAATTACAAAAAAATACAAGCAGTTCCAGCGGCCCACCACCATTAGGGCTTCATATCATTATGGGAAATAATGCAATCATAAAAGTAAAGAACATGGTCAAAAACGTCTCTGCTGGCAGAATTGCTCCTGTAGAACTTATTGCGCTAAAAAATTAACCAGCAACTAAATAACAACATAGCTTTAATGCCCGCTAATAGCCGAAAGTAGACATTCAGCAAAAAGACTTTAATTTGAAAGCATCATCCACGATGTGCATTAAATTCGCACATCCATGTGTTCACCATTAGCCGGTAGAAACATGCTCCTGCAATTTCTGCACTTCCACCATCCATGGTGGTCGAAGCGGACATTAGATCAATAAGTATTTAATCCAAATCCGCCACTAACGAATCTCGCATCGAACCCGACAATGCCTCAATGGCATGTTTATACTCAGGATGATCAATCCCGATACTTAAAGCTGCACCCTCTTTTAATGCACTCACCATATATTGGGTTAATTCAAATCGCATGAAATGCACGGATGATGTTTTTTCTGCAGTTTCACGTGGCAAATCTTCATCACTTATTGGATGAACTTTATTGTGACCCGACACTTGTACATACGTAGCATCTTCAATGCCCAATAATTCTCTTAAACGAATTGCACGTTCATCTGGGTCTGGAAATTCGATCATAAACGTTACTTTCCAATTACTTCCATCAGGAATCATTGGATTATAGGCATCCAACTCTTCTTGAATACTTGCGCTTTCAAAAATCTTTTCAGCGCGTAGCATTTCTTGAATTTGATATTGCATCACTAAGCGATCTTCAAAATGCATACTGACATTAGGACCGACTTGTAACACTCGATTTTTTTTATGTTGAATGATCTGTGCACGAAAATCATCGCGCATTGTGGAGTAATCTTCTAATGAATGCAGATCTTGTCTGGTTAATTTTTTCATAAATAAATTTGATTTGGATACGTGGAAGTCATAAACCGTAAGCTATACGTAAAAGTGTGATTGGATGAGTAGGCGAAGCATCTGCTTGCATGCCGTTTGCGAGATGATGTCCCGCTAATGGACAGTCACTGGAAAAATAGTCAGGCTCGGATTTTTTAATCTTATTGACGACTGGACGTGCAATTTTCATCGACACCTCATGAAATTCTGCTTTCACTGCATAAGTGCCGTCATGCCCTGCGCAACGCTCAATAAGTTCTACATTGGTATCAGGAACGATATTTAGAATATCTCTAGTCTTATTG
The DNA here is from genome assembly GCA_964196535.1 of uncultured Mycobacterium sp. Lineage (GTDB taxonomy): Bacteria > Pseudomonadota > Gammaproteobacteria > UBA4575 > UBA4575 > JABDMD01. The sequence continues at coordinate 1,703 of CAXMUG010000063.1, forward strand.
CCAATCTTCTGCACACGTAAATGACACGGCGCATGATATGAAACCTTTCCAAGGGATTTAGCAAATTCAGTATTCATCATGCCTTCTTTATTACGCAAGGCTAAATACTCAAACGGATCGAAGATGGATTGCTGTACTTTTTTCAATGCCTCATCTTCTGGAAACATTAATGGCAACTCTTGTTTGAATATTAATACGCAAGATGGAATCGGCGCAACAATGTCCCAGCCCTCATCAACCACTTCTTGCATGATGGGAATATTATGATTTTTGTTTTTCGCAACCGCCCCAAGATCGCCTAATTCTAGCTTAGGCATGCTGCAACATTTATCTTGGGTAATTAGTTTGGTTGCAATGTTATTGTGTTCAAATATTTTTACTAAGTCTTCTACTAACCCAGGTTCATTATGGTTTCCATAACAGGTTGTGAAGATAGCCACTTTACCTGTGGTGTTGCCGATCGCTTTAGGCGCCGCAACTGTTGTTTGGTGTTTTATTAGTTGTTTTTTGGCA
>CAXMUG010000064.1:0-5289 GCA_964196535.1 uncultured Mycobacterium sp.
AGTTGTTTGGCTCAGTAGGTATGGTAGATATTGTTAACGCTTTGAATGAAGCAGGTAAAGCTGTAGAGAAAAAAGAAGTTAGATTGCCAGATGGATCTTTCCGACATGCTGGTGAGTACCAAGTCGATATACATTTGCATACAGATGTGAACGCGACTATTAACTTAGAAATTATTGGCGAAGAGTAATAATTTTTTAGTGATGATTTACGATGCTAATATAATATTGTGGCTGAATTAACCACGATTGGAGCAGAGTTTGGGGCGACAAATACAGAAAGCCTACGTACGCCTCCATATTCATTAGAGGCTGAACAAGCCGTAATCGGCGGATTAATTCTAGATAACGCTACCTGGGATCAGGTGGCGGATCGAATCAATGAAAAAGACTTTCATTTGTTTGATCACCGGCTCATATTTCGTACTATCAGTGAGTTGGTTGATAAACGCCAGCCATTTGATGTGCTGACACTTTCTGATTTGTTACGTCAAAAATCAGAAATTGCTGACACAAATGTTCTTGCCTATCTTGGCACGCTGGCAAATGACACGCCTAGTGCAGCCAATATACGAGCCTATGCAGATATTGTCCGTGAAAAATCTATTCTAAGAAAGTTGGTAACTGCAGGGAATGAAATAGCCTCTAGTGGTTTATCTCCCGAGGGTCGAGATGTTAACGAGCTTCTAGATGAGGCTGAGCAAAAAGTATTTCAAATCGCTGATGACAGCACGCATTCTGGGCAAGGCTTTCAAAACATAAAGTCTTTGTTGAAAACTACGGTAGAACAAATAGATGAGTTGTTTGAGCGTGGGGACCACATCACTGGTTTAGCCACTGGCTATGATGAATTTGATGAAAAGACTGCGGGCTTGCAAAGTGGTGAATTGATTATTGTTGCAGGTCGTCCTTCGATGGGTAAAACCAGTTTTGCCATGAATATGGTCGAGTACGCAGCACTACGTAGCAATGCTTCGGTGGCTATCTTTAGTATGGAAATGCCGGGAAGATCATTAACCATGCGCATGTTGTCTTCGATGGGTCGTATCGATGCGCAACGTATACGAACTGGAAAATTAACGGATGACGATTGGCCGCGTCTTACTAGTGCGGTGTCGATGTTGTCTGAATCGAATTTATTTATCGATGATTCAGCAGCGCTAACGCCCACAGAATTACGTGCACGTGCTCGAAGATTGAAGCGTGAGCATGGCCTTTCTTTAATCGTTGTGGATTATTTGCAGTTGATGACTGTCAGCGGGTCTAAAGAAAATCGTACCACTGAGATAACTGAGATATCACGTTCTCTTAAGGCTCTCGCAAAAGAGTTGGATGTGCCAGTGATAGCGCTTTCTCAGCTGAATCGAAGTTTAGAACAACGCCAAGATAAACGCCCGGTAATGTCTGACTTGCGTGAATCGGGTGCGATTGAGCAGGATGCAGATTTAATTGTATTTATTTATCGTGACGAAGTTTATAACGAAGATTCACCTGAACAAGGCACTGCTGAAATAATTATTGCAAAGCAACGTAATGGCCCAATATTTAAAACCAGACTGACTTTCTTGGGCCAATACACGCGTTTTGAAAACTATGTGCCAGAAATTTATACTGGTGGTGGTATTGGTGGCGGTGAAGGTGAAGGTTTTAGTGGAGGGGGTTATCCTGCTGAAAAGTTTACTGACGATAATTCTAGCGACGGAAATAACATATGAAGCGTGCTGCGTTCGCGCGTATCAACTTAACTAATTTAAAATATAATCTTGCAACGATTCGAAAGCTTGCAAGTAAATCTAAGGTTATGGCGGTGGTTAAGGCGGATGCTTATGGCCATGGGATGTTGGAGGTTTGTAATAGCTTATCTGATGTAGACGCCTTTTCTGTTGCTTATGTTAATGAAGCTTTGGAGTTACGTCGTAATGGTATAAAACAACCTATTGTGGCATTACAGGGGTTTAGTAGTGCCAATGATTTAAATCTAGCTATACAGCATGATGTCCAAGTTGTCGTGCATAACAAAGAACAGCTAAAAATTTTAAAAAGCATTGCAAATGATCCAACAATAAATGTATTGCTTAAATGCGATACAGGTATGCATCGGCTGGGGTTTGCTGCTGAAGAATTTAATCAAGTTCTTGCAGCGTTAAAGTCAACACTATCTCCTAAATCTATAATACGTGTTATGACGCATTTGGCTTGTGCAGATGAAACATCAAGCCAATCAACCTCTAAGCAACTCCAACAGTTTGACTTGCTTGTAAAAGATAAACCTTACGAGCAAAGTATTGCAAATTCCGCTGGTATTTTAGCTTGGCCTGAGAGTCATCGTGATTGGGTGCGTCCCGGGTTGGTCTTGTATGGAATTAATCCTGTTCAAAAACAACAGACAGCTGCATCAGTAGTATTGCGTCCTGTAATGAGCTTGCATGCGCCACTTATTTCAATTAAGCATTGTAAAAAGGGTGAAAAAGTAGGGTATGGGGGAGATTTTTGTTGCCCTAGTGATATGCTCATAGGCATCATAGCTATAGGGTATGCAGATGGTTACCCACGACACCTTAAAACTGCGCCAAGCGTATCTATCGGTGCTAAAGAAGCGCCGCTTGTGGGACGGGTTTCTATGGATATGATCGCTGTTGACCTATCTGGCATTGAAACCCAAGTGGGTGAAATTGCTGAGTTGTGGGGAGAGTCGATCTCTGTGGCAGAGGTGGCAGAGCATGCTGAGACCATAAGTTATGAACTGCTATGTGCGGCAGGTAACTCTGTATATAAAACATATACTCAATAATGGCGGTGTGGAATGGAAAAAGTTTGGTTAAAGAGTTATCCAAAAGGTGTTCCTGAATTTGTCGAGTTAGGAGAATATAACTCGTTAGCACATATGTTTGATGAATGTGCTGAGCGCCATAGTCATCTTCCAGCCTTTGCTAATATGGGTGCCGGTTTAAGTTTTTCTGAACTTAATATTGAAAGTTACAATTTTGCTGCCTATTTGCAAACTGAGTTGGGCTTAGTCAAAGGCGACCGAGTTGCCATCATGTTACCTAATCTTCTCCAATTCCCGGTAGCTCTGTATGGTGTTTTGCGCGCTGGATTGGTAGCGGTAGATATTAATCCGTTATATACGCCTCGTGAATTAGAGCACTATCTAAAAGACTCTGGTGCAAAAGCAATCGTAATTTTAGAGAACTTTGCAGATGTATTAGCGGAAGTGATCGGTGAAACAGCGGTAGAAAAAGTTATCCTTGCGCGAGTGGGCGACATGCTTGGGTTCCCTAAATCATTATTGGTTAATTTTGTTCTTAAGTATGTTAAAAAGAAAATTCCGATGTATGAGTTGAATAATGTTATTTCTTTTAATGAGGTGTTGGCTACTGGGCAGCAAAGACAGTTAGTTAAACCAGAGCTTACGCGTGATGATTTAGCCTTTTTGCAGTTTACTGGTGGTACAACCGGTTTAGCTAAAGGAGCAATGTTGTCGCATGGTAATTTGCTCGCTAACGTTTCGCAAGCGGGTGCTTTCTTCGGCCCAGCTTTAGATGAAGGGAAAGAGGTCGTGATTACAGCTCTGCCGCTATATCATATCTTTTCTTTAACGGCGAACTGCTTTTTGTTTACTAAAATTGGCGGTCTTAATATTCTTATTACCAATCCGCGTGATATGAAAGGCTTTGTGAAAGAATTAAGTAAAGTTAAATTTACTGTCATCACTGGTGTGAATACATTATTTAATGGTTTGCTAAATACCGATGGATTTTCAAAATTAGATTTCTCGCGCCTTAAAGTTACACTGGGCGGCGGCATGGCTGTGCAAGAGTCAGTAGCAAAAGAATGGCAAGAAACAACAGGCTGTGTGCTTGCAGAAGCTTATGGTTTAACAGAAGCATCACCAGCAGTTACGATGAACCCATATAATTTAAAAGAGTATAACGGCACTATCGGTTTGCCGATCCCTAATACCGAGATTTCGATTCAAGATGATGATGGTAAGCATCTTGGTATTGAAGAGGCCGGTGAATTGTGCGCGCGCGGTCCTCAAGTGATGCAAGGCTATTGGAATCGTCCAGAAGAGACTAAAAATGCGCTAAGTGATGATGGGTGGTTGCGTACAGGTGATATCGCAATGGTTGCAGAAGACGGGTTTGTGCGCATTGTCGATCGTAAAAAAGATATGATTTTAGTATCAGGATTCAATGTTTATCCAAGTGAAATTGAAAATGTAGTGCAATCTATGGATGGAGTCCTAGAGGTGGCTGCAGTAGGTGTTGAGGATCAGGAGTCTGGCGAAGTGGTAAAACTGTTTATCGTCAAGAAAAATCCTAGTCTTACTGAAGAGGATGTGCTGGCTCATTGTCAAGATCTGCTTACTCGATACAAATGGCCAAAACATATCGAATTTCGAGATGAGCTACCGAAGACGAATGTAGGTAAAATCCTGCGTCGTGCACTGCGAGACGGCGAGTAAATATAGATAGGCAAGAGGAAAAGTCCTAAGAGTTGGTGTGAACAATTAGCTAAGGTTCTGAGCACCGGTGATATTAGTGTTCAATGAGTCTATTTATCGCTATAAAATATCCCAGATAAAATACGGAATTTATAAAAAGTGTGACGTAATTCCGTTGATCAAACAGCTATAATTCGTGACTATAGGTATTCTTAGTATCTTTATAAGCCATATTGGAAATTGGTAGAGTTGGAGCAAGTAAATAGTGAAGTCATATGAACATTCAGAAGATGCTGTCAGTGATGCACAGCTTGCTTTAGAACGGCGCGATCGTAGCGATCGGCGTAGACCCTCATTAAAAGGATTTCTATACGGCTTGTTTCTAGCTAGGCGTCGTGGCCCACGGCGTGCGGAAAACTTATATCAATACAGTGATTGGTATGACGTCAAGCTACTAGTGTTATCGCTAAGCCTGTTACTACTATCCTGTCTTGACGCAGCAATGACTATAAAGTTGCTATCTTTGGGTGCCGTAGAATTAAATCCGATAATGAATGAGTTAATTAATCAAGGTGCTCGTTATTTTGTCTGGATTAAAATTGCAGTGACTTCGCTCTGTATTATTGTACTGGTGGCGCATAATCGCATTAAATTATTTAATCTATTACGTGTAGATGTGGTCTTGATAGCAGCAGTGTTTATTTATCTTGGTTTGGTAACGTATGAATTTTACTTATACACGTTAGGTGCGCCGCCTGTTTAATTTAGCGATTGAATTAAGCTCTCATTAGGGTCTTGGCGTATTTTGAATAATTCTCTTTCCCATAATTTTATATTTTTAGGGC
>CAXMUG010000065.1:0-8615 GCA_964196535.1 uncultured Mycobacterium sp.
AAACGTATAGGCTATCTGCCTGAGGGTGCACCTAGCTACGGCGAAATGACTCCAATGCAGTATTTGGAATTTATTGCGCAAGTCAGGCAGCTTTCAGGTCAGAACAAGATCGATCGTAACAAAGAAGTTATTCAACGTTTACATTTAGATAAAGTTCTTAATCAAACTATAGATACCTTGTCTAAGGGTTTTAAAAGAAGAGTAGGCTTAGCGCAAGCCATATTGCATGATCCAGATGTACTCATACTTGATGAACCCACTGATGGTTTAGATCCAAACCAAAAATTCGAAGTCCGCGAACTTATTAAAAGCATAGCGCCTAATAAAGTTATTATTATTTCAACTCATATTATGTCTGAAGTGGATGCGATTTGTTCGCGCGCCATCATTATTGCAGATGGAAAAATTTTAGTTGATGACACACAAGAAGGGCTGCGTAATAAATCTAGCAGTGACAAGATGGATGATATATTCCGCGAAATTACCAGTGGGCATATTTCCTAAGGACCTGTTATGAGAAATATCATCACTTTATTTAAAAGAGAGCTAGGCAGTTATTTTGCAACTCCTGTGGCTTATGTGTTCATCGTAATTTTCTTAATCATGAGTGGAGCGATGACGTTTTATCTCGGTAACTTGTATGAGCGTGGTCAAGCAGATTTAAGTCCGTTCTTTCAATACCATCCTTGGCTGTATCTATTCTTAGTGCCCGCTATCGCCATGCGTTTATGGGCGGAAGAGCGTAAAAGTGGGACCATTGAATTATTAATGACCCTGCCAATTTCTGTAGGCCAATCAGTTATCGGTAAATTCCTAGCGGCGTGGGTGTTTATTGGAATTGCACTAATACTTACCTTTCCAATATGGATCACCATTAATTACTTAGGGGATCCAGATAATGGCGTAATTTTAGCAGCCTATCTTGGAAGCTTTTTAATGGCAGGTGGGTTTCTGGCGATTGGTTCATGTATTTCAGCGACGACAAAAAATCAGGTGATTGCTTTCATTATTACCGTAGTGATTTGTTTTCTATTCTTGTTAGCAGGTTCGCCATTGGTGCTGAATTTCTTTAAAGCTTTGATTTCTCAGAATATAGTCGATGCGATTTCATCTTTAAGTTTCTTAACCCATTATGCCTCGCTAGCAAAAGGCGTAATAGATATTCGTGATGTAATTTATTTCGTATCTTTAATAGGATTTTGGTTATATGCCAACACCATCATTGTAGAAATGAAAAAAGCAGATTAAGCATATGGCAACGAAGCAGACAAAATCATTTACGATAATTGGGTTATTGGTACTGATTGCCTTGTTCCTGATTGTGAACATGATGAGCAGTACGTTGTTCACTAATTCGCGCATCGATTTAACGGAGAGCGGGCTTTATACCTTAACCGATGGGACTCGTAATATTGTTAAGAATATTGAAGAACCGGTTACGATGTATTTGTTCTATTCGGATAAAGGTAGTGAAGATGTGCCACAGCTACGCACTTACGCAACACGCGTTAAAGAATTGCTTAAGGAGTACGAGCAACTCTCAAAAGGTAATATTGTCCTTAATATTGTAGACCCATTGCCATTTTCTGAAGAAGAAGATCAAGCAAGTTCATTTGGTCTACAAGCTATTCCGGTGGGTGCAGCAGGAGAAAATATTTATTTTGGTTTAGCCGCAAGTAACGCAGTTGGAGACACCGAAGTATTGCCTTTCTTTCAGCCACAGCGTGAACAATTCTTGGAATATGATGTAAGCAAGCTTCTAACTACCTTATCCAACCCCAAGAAAACGGTAGTAGGTGTAATTACTCATCTGCCTATCTTTGGTGGTTTTGATATGGAAACTACACAAATGACTAAAGCTTGGGCAATTGTGGCGCAAATGAGGCAGTTGTTTGAAGTTAAGCAGTTAGATGTGACTACAGACTTAATTGATAAAGATGTGGACATATTAATGGTAGTGCACCCTAAGAATATAACTGAACCTACTCAGTATGCTATCGATCAGTATGTCATGCGTGGTGGCAAAGCCATATTTTTTGTTGACCCGCATTCTGAGGTGGATATTCCTGTACGCCAACAGAACACGCCACTAGAAGTAGAGGGTGGGCGAACATCAAATTTGAAAAAATTATTTGATGCTTGGGGCATTGATTTTGATGCAACAAAAGTGGTGTTAGATAGAAAGTACGCTTTAACAGTAGGTGGAGCACACTCAGGCCAATCACGTCACTACGGATTATTAGCGGTTACTAAAGAAGATATCGGTGCAGATGATGTAATTTCTTCAGAGCTTGAAGTGGTTAGTGTAGGGGTTTCGGGATTTATTAAAGCCAAAGAAGATGCAGATATAAAAGTTATCCCAATCGTAACATCTAGTGATGACGCAGCTTTAATAGATGCTAGTAAGTTTCGTTTCCTGCCGGATTTAAATCAACTTAGCAATGGTTTTGAGCCAACAGGAGAGAAGTACATCTTGTCAGCAAGAATAGAAGGAAAGTTAAATACAGCATTTCAAAATAGGCCGGCCATGTCGGGTGCGAAGAAAGTTGATGAATCGAAATATGGTGATCATTTAGAAAGCACTGAAGAAGATGCAAATATAATTATTGTTGCTGATACCGATATGCTAAGTGATCGCATGTGGGTTCAAGTACAAGAGTTTTTTGGCGAGCAAGTATTTAATGCTTGGGCAAACAACGGTGATTTAATTATTAATGCCTTAGATAACCTAACAGGCAGTTCAGATTTAATTAGCATCCGTGGCAGAGAAACCTCTACACGGCCATTTGAACGAGTAAATGACATACGTTTAGCTGCAGATCAAAAATTCCGATCAACAGAAGAAAAATTACAAGCGCAGCTTGCTGAAACTGAAGCAAAGTTAGTTGAGCTGCAAAAAGTACGCGACGATGGTGAAGAGCTAATGCTATCGCCAGAACAAGAAGCTGAGATTGAGAAGTTCCAGCAAGATAAATTCAAAGTTCGTAAAGAACTCAGACAGGTTAGACATAACTTAGATCTAGATATTGAAAAACTCGGTTCAAAATTAAAGTTTATGAATATAGGATTAATGTCAATCATAATTTCAATTATTGCATTATTGATTTCTGTAGTTAGATCAAGAAAAAGAAAACGTGCCCTAGGGGTGTGATGTCGTGTTTAGTTTTTTGAGTGCAGTTAGCTAGCTATGAAATCAAAAACTCTACTCTTATTGTTAGCTGCTCTTGCTATTGGAGTAGTTGCTTATTACTTTAATGCGAATACTAGTCCAAGTTCGGTTGATGCAGATTCTAGCCTTATTCCAGGCTTAGCGAATAATCTCAATAGCGTTACCAAATTTACCGTCACAGAGGCCGGTAATGCCGTGCTTTCTGAAGTAAGCAAGTCGGATAAAGTTTGGGTGGTAGAAAGTCGTGATGGTTATGAAGCGAATAAAACAGCAGTTCGCATTCTGTTTAATAATCTTGCAGAAGCAAAATTAGTCGAGGCTAAAACATCGAATCCAGATAATTATATCAAGCTTGGCGTTGAGAATATTGATAACGAAAACGCTCAAGGCATTTTGATTTCTGTTGATGGCATGAATAAACCAGTTCATGTAGTTTTTGGCAATGCTGGCAGCAGCGGTAAAAATACTCAATATGTTCGTCGCCAAGGCGAGCAACAAAGTTGGTTGATTAACAAAAAATTTAAATTGAATACTGATGTTACCGATTGGTTGCAAAAAGATATCTTAGATATCCCGCCGGAAAGAATAAAGACGGTGCAAATTATTCATCCAGATGGCAGTGTAGTAAATATTGCTAATGATGGTGAGGATGAATATGAATACACTTTAGATGCCGCAGAACCAGAGGGTAAGAAGTTATCTGAATCAGAAATATATCAAGTAGCAAATGCGCTATCGTATTTGCAACTTCGTGATGTAGCTACCTTTTCAAAACTTAATACAGAGTCCATTACACCCGTAGTAACGGTATTTAAAACCTTTGATGGTTTAACGATTACGACTAAATCTTACGCTTTGGATATAGAAAAATATTTCACCATAGACGTTGCATTTTCAGCAGCGGATATAGATAAAAGTGTGCTAAGTGAAGGCGAGCAGGCTGATTCAACTTCCGATTCTGCTATGACATCTGACCCTAAAGCCGCAGAGGCCTTAGCGAATAAATCCAAGCAAAAATTGGAGGGTTGGGCGTATCTGTTCCCAACCATCACTCAAGATGCGCTGATTAAGAAGTTAGAAGATTTTTTTATCGATTCGGGATCTTAATTATAAGATGTCGTCATTGCGAAGCATCACAGATCATGCTGCAATCCATCTTCTACTAGTATTCTTAACTTAATTGCCACACTGCCAGTCAGCAGATTATTTCTTAGCTAATTCGCTTGCGATACCAATATAATTCGATGCGGTCAGTTTTAATAGCTGATTCTTATCCTCTTCAGGTAGTTCTAAAGACTTTATAAACGCTGCTAGTTTTACGGTATCTAGCTTTTGTCCACGAGTTAGGTCTTTGAGTTTCTCGTAAGCGCCTGAAACTTTATGTTTGCGCATAACGGTCTGTATCGGTTCCGCAAGCACTTCGATATTTTTATTCAAATCAACATCTAGTTGAGGTTGGTTTAATTCAAGTTTAGACATGCCTTTTAATATAGATTGATAGGCAATCTCACTGTGCGCCACAGCAACACCAAGGTTGCGTAATACCGTAGAATCACTTAAATCACGTTGCCATCTAGAAATGGGTAACTTAGCAGAGAAATGAGTGAAAAGAGCATTCGCTACACCCAAATTACCTTCAGCATTTTCAAAATCGATGGGGTTAACCTTGTGTGGCATGGTGGAAGAGCCCACTTCACCTTTGATAATATTTTGCTTAAAGTATTCAATAGAAATATAAGTCCATATATCTCTGCAAAAATCGATCAATATAGTATTAATTCTACTCACTGCATCCGCGTATTCGGCAATGTAATCATGCGGTTCAATTTGTGTAGTATGCGGGTTGGCTAATAAACCAATAGATTCAATCATTTTTCCAGCAACACTTTCCCAATCCACTGTAGGGTAGGCTACAAGATGCGCATTGTAGTTACCAACTGCACCATTAATTTTGCCTAAAATATTGATTGCTTTTAGCGTGCTGAATTGGTTGTTAACCCGCGCATATACATTGGCAAACTCTTTACCCATGGTAGAAGGTGTGGCGGGTTGCCCATGGGTGCGTGATAGCATAGAGACATCTGCATACTGTGTGGCACGACTTTTTATTCCATCTAAAATCCTCAACAAACTAGGTGTGATCACTTCTGAACGAAGATCTCTAAGCATTAATCCATATGCAAGGTTGTTAATGTCTTCTGATGTGCATGCAAAGTGGATAAATTCGGATACTTCCTCTAACTCGGTTTGGCCTTTAATTTTTTCTTTTAAATAGTATTCAACCGCTTTTACATCATGATTTGTCGTTGCCTCAATATCTTTTACGTGTTGCGCCTCACTGGGTGAAAAATTATCAATAACACTATCTAAGTGCTTAATTGCCTCTGTAGATAAGAATGGTATCTCCGCGATATCCGGTTGAGCGGCTAATTGTTTGAGCCAGAAAATTTCTACAATAATGCGATATTTTATAAGGCCATATTCACTGGCAATATTTTGTAGATTTTCTGTTTTACTTGCGTATCGCCCGTCAATAGGCGAGATATTAGTAAGAGGGCTGGAATTCATTAGTATTTTTCTTTAAATCGGATAATTAGGCGTAATTAATACAGCTTGGAGTACTTCGAAACCAACAAAATACACCATTCTGTAGGTGCACTTTACACCATTCTGTAGGTACACTTTGTAACATTCTGTGGTCACAAAATACACTATTTGGCCATGAGCTGACTAAATCAAGATCAATAAATATTAGAACTATAAAGAGAAATAAGATGAGTGAAAATTTCCGCACTGAAAAAGACAGCATGGGCGAGCTAAAAGTGCCAGCTGACGCACTATATGGCGCACAAACACAAAGAGCTGTAGAAAACTTTCCAATAAGTGGCTTGGTCATGCCAAGACAATTTATACGTGCATTAGGATTAATTAAGACCGCATGCGCAGGTGCGAATACTAAGCTAGGGCTGATGACGAAGGATGTCGAGTCCAGTGTTAAAAAGGCGTCCATGAGCGTTGCTAGCGGTGATTACGATGATCATTTTCCTATCGATGTTTTTCAAACCGGTTCTGGTACCAGTACCAATATGAATGCCAATGAAGTGATAGCACATCTTGCCAATTCTGTAGGAGAAGTAGGAATTCATCCAAATGACCACGTCAACATGAGCCAAAGCTCAAATGATGTCATTCCTACTGCAATCCATGTGAGTGCATGTTTGCAAATTGAAGAAGAACTAAAACCTGCGCTTGCTCATTTGTTCAACACCTTAAAAAATAAAGCACATGAATGCGAAAAGTTTGTAAAAACTGGCCGCACACATTTAATGGATGCCATGCCAGTCACCATGGGTCAAGAAATTGAAGCCTGGGCGCAACAAATTCAATATGCGATTGAGCGCATTGATGATTCACTAAATCGACTACGCCAACTTGCACAAGGTGGCACCGCAGTAGGCAGTGGTATTAATGCCGATGAAAAATTTGGCGAGCTAGTGGCAAAAGAACTAACAGAGCTCACCAATGTTAAATTTGCATCTAAAGCGAATAAATTTGAAGGCTTAGCTACACAAGATTCTGCGGTAGAAATGAGTGGTCAGCTAAAAGCATTAGCCGTTAGCTTAATGAAAATATCTAACGACCTACGTTGGATGAATTCAGGTCCGCTAGCAGGCTTAGGTGAAATTGCGTTACCAGCTCTACAGCCTGGTAGCAGCATCATGCCTGGTAAAGTAAATCCGGTAATTCCTGAAGCAGTAGCAATGGTAAGTACGCAAGTCATAGGTAATGACACAACTATTACTATGGCAGGGCAGTCGGGCATTTTTCAATTGAATGTCATGCTGCCTGTTATTGCATTTAACCTTTTACAAAGTATTCAGCTATTAACTAATTCTTGCAAAGTGTTAGCAGACAAAGCTATTAAAGATTTCGAAGTGAATGAAGATAATTTAAATGATGCACTATCTAAGAATCCTATTTTAGTAACCGCTATGAACCGAGTAATTGGTTATGAAAAAGGTGCGGCAATAGCAAAAGAAGCCTACAAGTCCGGCAGACCAGTGTTTGATGTGGCAAAAGAAATGACGGATTTGAGTGATGATCAAATCAAGAAACTTCTCGATCCTGCAGCTTTGACGAAAGGCGGAATTCACGAGGCTTAAAACAAACACACAATGAACATTATGGACAATTGGCAAAACTATGCTTTATCAGTTGTGGTGTGTGCTGCAATTTTTCTTATCATCTACGCCACGCAAAAGCTTTTGCGTGCAAGATCAATTCAAGAAGACAATAAAACACTAGACGGGCTTATTCTAGTAGCTTTTGTTTTAATTGCTCTTTTTGTATCTTTTCTATTGCTAATCCTTACAAGCCCTCTAGGGCCGGTTCATTATTTCTTAACATTTAGTGCATACATTACCGCAGTCTTTGTAAGGCTCACTGCTAAATCAAACCACGAGCTTGCAGTCAACTTAACTAAATCGGAAGCATTAGAGCACTACTATGCTACGCATGATGATTTAACCGGTTTGCCGAATTTAAGTTTCTTTAATGACCAGCTAGAGAAAACACTGAGTGTCTCGCGCAGAGAAGAAGACGAGTTTGCATTACTCATTATTGGATTAAATCGTTTCAAGGTTATCAATGAAACCTTAGGTTATTTTGTGGGGGATGCTATCTTGCAAGAAATAGCAAATCGTATTCGCACTTCATTGAGGAAAACAGACCTCATCGCCCGGTTAGGCGGTGACGAATTTGCGGTGCTGATCAATCCAGTAACAGATCAAGAGCATATTCATGCGATTGCAAAGACCATAGCAGAATCCGTACAAGAACCTCTTGCCGTAGAAGGTAAGCCTGCGGATGTAGGTGTGTCGATTGGTGTCGCGATATATCCAAAACATACATCAAATTCAATAGAGCTAATAGAGAAAGCCAGAAACTCACTCATAGCCGCAGAGAAGAGCGGTGAATCAGTTGTAATGTATGATGCTGAAGCAGCAGATGGGCATGTAGAAGACATACAAATTATAGGCATGTTGCAGCGCGCCATACAAGAAGAGCAGTTAACCATTTTATATCAACCTCAAGTTCGATTAAGTGATGAAAAAATAATTTCCGCAGAAGCCTTAATCCGCTGGCAGCATCCTAGCTATGGAATGCTCAATCCAGGTCGATTCATTCCCTATGCAGAAAAAGCAGGGCTCATTTACGAAATTAATCTTTGGCTGCTAAAAAATGTAACCAATCTATTGATTGAGTGGAAAACAAAAAATATTTATTTACCTGTTGCCATGAATATCACTGCAAATGGATTCTTGAATAAGGATTTCCAAAATAAATTAAACACGTTAATGGAGAATCATTCTTGGATCACTAAAATGCTCAAAATAGAGCTCACAGAGACTTCCAGTATTGATGATGTAGATGCCGTTCACGCGTC
>CAXMUG010000066.1:0-14342 GCA_964196535.1 uncultured Mycobacterium sp.
TACCGACATCATTGCCCTGCTGCATACCTAGGGTAGGATTATGCGATTCCCAAAATACCTTCAGTAGATTCTCATAACTCATAAATTTTGAATTAAACACCACACGCACCATCTCATTATGGCCCGTTAAACCTGTGCATACCTCTTCATACGTAGAATTTGGAGTAAAACCACCTGCATAACCCACCGCGGTAGAATACACACCAACAAGTTGCCAGAATTTACGCTCAGCTCCCCAAAAACAGCCCAAACCAAACATAGCCATTTCCAATTCTTCGGGAAATGGTGGCACGATTAAATTTTCATTTACGTAGTGCAACTTACTCACCTGCATAACTTCTGTTCGGCCAGGCAATGCATCTTGCGGTGAAGGCATTAGGGTCTTTTTATTTGCAAACAACATATTCAATTCAATGAGTTAATCAAGCCATTCTTTATCTCTAAATCTATTGTAACGCGATATGTCAACCAATTCACAAGCTACGCGTTATTGAACCTACATAAAGTATTTTTAGATTGAGTTATATAGGGAAAATTATTATGTTTCATTTAAATAAAAAAAGCATGCTGACTTTTAGAAAAAGCAATAAATTATGTACTGTACTATTCGCAACTTTAATGACATTACCTTTTACCTCTAACGCTGATGACACCGAAGTAGCTGATACACGTACAGAAGAGGCATTTGAATATTTTGACAAAGATGGTGATGGCATACTCAACAAAAGTGAAAAAGCTTTAGCGCACCGCGCACATAACGTTATCGACTATAACGATGGTGAAATTGAACCGCGTGAAGCGAATCGAGCAAAACGTTTTCATGGAGCCGTAGATTACAATGAAGACAGAAAAGTCTCACGCAAGGAATATAAATGGGCAGGTAAAATTCATAACGCTGCGGATAAAAACGACGACGGCAAAATTGGGCCAGGAGAATATAAGCACGCAAAGAAAAAACATGATCGAATCGATGTTAACGATGATAGCAAAGCAAGCAAAAGAGAATACAAACATCACAAACAACATCATGACCAGCATCACTAGTGAGCGCGTGGATGCGCGAATAAGAGTCGCACCAAGAATGGTGCGCTCTAATTCAAAATAAAATTAGACGACGCAAGCCGCTTCTTTGCTTACTCAAAGTTCAAAAGATCAAGCACCTTATCCAAGGCATCACTGCTACTATCGCCCTTGCTATCTGCTGCCTGCTGCCATGCAGCTGCCTCTTTTAGCTTCTGCTCTATATAGTTTTTATTACAGGTCTTGATAATATCTTTAATTTGATCAAGCTCGGTTTGAATATGCGTGATATCTCTCACCCATGTTTCCACATACAAACAGTTATCTGGATTAATTTTTGCGTTAAGCGCACTTTTAGAAAATAATAAATTGAAATCTGCACACCAATCACGTGGCGCTTTTTCAGAAAGCTCGTAAAAAACATCAATATATTTTTTGTTTTTTAAACTTGGTCTACGGTTTGCATCCAAACCTTTAATTTTGATGTTTTCAATGTTGCTCAATCTAATACCCTTAGTTAATTCGATGGCAATCGAAGATTAGAATTGATTGCTGAATACGGAAATAAATGCAGCTCTAAAATAATTGTAAATTTCGAATAAGAGCTCTAATCAATTTTGACCATACGTCAAATACAGATAAGAAGCGAGCCTATGATTGTCGAGCATGACATACGCGCAAAAGGAACATAACGAATGACATATTAAGAATAATTTCCTTATTGCTAAATATCTGATTTCGACCATAAGCAACTATTTGTAAACAGTTGAAGGTGAATAATTTTTAATTACTAGGCTATTTATGTGATTTCTACAAACTAAAGTTACGGTATCTGCAAGCAATCGTGATCATATTTAAAAACGACCTAATAACAGTTACCAACTTGTTAGCGCACAGTGTTTCGTTATTACCCAACCTTCATCAATAACTTTTAAGTTTCGATGAATTAGTTTCGATTCGATTAAAGTTATAATTTTTATTGCAAAACATCAAAAAATAAGAAACGCATTTACTAAGATTATCTGGCCCATCATATTAAAAGTATTTACTGACACAAAGTTTCATACATATAATTACTAAGACGCATAGACAGAGTTTCATGCATAAGTTAAAAGATGAAGCAGTAACATACTAAAGTTTGTCGCATAGGCACCAAGATACAATTCATGCAGTGATTTCCATTATTGTGCTTCTAATATTAGTAGCTACATTTTATATCTTTAGATAAATTATCATGAGAGTCGCTACTTAAAACCAGGAGGCTTGAGAACAATTTTGAATAATGCTGCACACCGCACCATAAAATCTTTATCGCAAGATCAGTTCATGCGTTTTAAATTTTTCTAAATATTTTGTTAAAGATAAATACGCCAAGGATGGCTTACTTCGTTTTAAAGAATTCATTCGCAACGTTGTTATCAATGACTCACATCTTAACTACGATGAGTTTCTCTACATAGGCCAATTATCAAGAAGTACTAATATTAAATGAACCAACACGATCCCAAGCAAAACTTTCTTCTCGCATCTTTACCGAATAATGAATTTAATAAAATAAGTTCCAATTTAGAATTAGTAACGATGCCGCTCGGCAAGGTTCTTTATGAATCTGGTGCAGAAATGGAATATGTCTATTTCCCGACAACTTGTATCGTATCGTTAATTTATTTAACTGAAGATGGTCACTCCGCCGAGATCGCGGTAACAGGTAATGAAGGTATAGTTGGTGTGGCACTTTTCATGGGAGGCACTACCACACCCAGTCGGGCAATAGTACAAAACCAAGGCCACGCTTATCGCTACCATGGAGAATTATTACAGAGTGCGTTTAATGTTGGCGGTACACTACAACGTCAGCTACTTTTGTTCACACAAGTTTTAATCACACAAATGGCGCAAACTGCGGTGTGTAATCGGCATCACTCTATTGACCAACAACTATGTCGCTGGCTGCTATTGAGCCTCGACCGAGTTTCTTCAAATCAGCTGGAAATGACACAGGATCTAATCGCCAATATGTTAGGTGTGCGTAGAGAAGGAGTCACGAAAGCAGCTGGAAAGTTGCAAGAAGACGGAGTAATTTCCTATCACCGTGGGGTGATCGATATTATAGACAGGACGGGCTTAGAAGATCGAGTTTGCGAGTGTTATAGCGTGGTAAAAATGGAATATGATCGAATACTTCCACAAATACCTGCAATATAAACCTCGCATCAGCACAGGACTAATATTTTCTCAGAATCACTAATAATCAGCTTAAACTCTATGCTCATTTAAGAGCAATAGCGTTAAACACAAGCTGCTACATCTACCCTCCTTTGCTTACTCCCGCAAATAATGAGAATAGTGTGTCTTAGCAGACAGACAGCGAGCATACGCACGCCCTAGGTTAGTGTTTTAAGTCATAGTGACAAGCTCGTGGACGACATCAATAAAGCCATTCGAATTTCGAGTCATTTGAAATTAATTCGTTCATCTGACACGGTTCAATACGAACTATTAACCAGCAAAGCGGTACATAAATTTTCACTTACCACGCGCCACCTAATGCAAACTGTTTTTGTATCTACAGATTACCTTTCTGATCATAAGTTGAGCACCATCATTTCAGATTTAAATATAAGACATGCTGAAGAGATGATGAAAAGTCACGACAATCCAAAGACATTCTTTTTTGGCTATACATCTAGCGGAAAAGTAGTGTTTTCCATTATTGATAACGAAAAGGCCCTAGAACACCTTGATAAAAAAGTTGCATATTAGATTAATGAGACGCTACCGATGTAACTCGTCACGGCCCTTTTTATTACAAGTGCATCAATAAAAAATTGAGCAAGACCATAAATATAAACGAAAACCTACCAAACTTAAGCGATCAGCTTAAAAACCCACCTTCTAATTCAGATGTCTACATGACAGCAGCGTTATTAGGGATGAATATTTTTAATGAAACCAAGAAACAACTCAAAAACCCTTTGCATAAAGAAAATTTAACCATGAACCAATGGGTGGTTCTGAAAATTCTTTTTTTAAAGCGAGCCAATACCGCATCAAGAATCGCCAATATCATGAATACTGATGGCGCATCCATTACTCGCAATCTAGATGAACTTGAAAACCGCGGACTTATTGAACGCGACCGTCAAACGAATGACCGTAGAGTTATACATTTAAAAATTACTAATAAAGGTTTACAGACCGCTGAAAAGTTACTTGCAACCTATGCGCAATTACTCAATAACTTTGAAAACCGATTAACGCATAACGAACGCGTAATGTGGAGAAAGGTTGAACGATGTATCGCTACACATATAAGTAAAAACTAAGCTAGCACTTCAGGTATTTTCGGTCACAAAGTAGGCACTCTTTTATAAAGCCATCTATCTTCATTTGCTCGATAGTAACCTTTAATTAATTCTCGTTCAGAAAACCCTACCACCTCAGCCAAACGCTGCATGGCCTTGTTATTGGTATCCGTTGTTAAATGTGCAGTAATTTTATTTGCATCATATTTGCCGCACATTTCTTTCATTAATTTTTTACCGAGCCCTTTACCTCGACATCCCGCAGCAATAAATATTTTATGCACAAAGTGAATATTAGGCGCCGTGGACGGAAATGAAAGCGCAACACCTACTACTTTTTGATCCTGTCTTGCCACACAAACATAGGCATGCTCTACTCAATGCCTCCACACGTGTTCACCATCCGGAATAAACTCCGAATTTCGGTTATCTAACCAAGAAATCCTATCGAGTTCAGCTATTGCGAGGAAATCCTCAACTGAAGCCCATGTTATTAATATTTCTGACATGTAAATTTGTCCGCATCATCTACAATGCGACGCTTATCCTCGCGCTCGCTCCTGACATCCTGACCTTTCGCAATCTTGAAGCTAAACATTAAACAACGAGATTTTGCGATACCACCCCGACACATTTGAATCCCGCACATCGCCCCTACACCAATTGCTCTAAAACAAGTTGTTTATACAAACTAGACTCACGTTTAAAAAAACCTTCAGTGTGATACGAGTCTTCTAATTTATATAACTCGTAATCTAAATGATGGCAGACTTCATGAAATAAAGTACGCATATAGGTTTTAAATGCAACAACCTGTTTGCGTTTTGCAGTAAGCATCCATACTGATATTTCCGCCACTTTTACTTTTTGTGATACAGGCTCATACAAGCCGTGTAACTCGCCATAATTATTATGCGGTCGACTAGTCAGCACCTTAACCTTAATAGGTGGAATAACTAATTGGTGTGTGAGTTGATTCACAAGTGCTTGGCTTGCATGCAACACCTTGATTTTTTCTTTTGATTTAAGTGCTGTTTGTACATAGCGCACAAAGGTCAATAACTCACCTGAATCTTTAAGGTATACGTTAGATATTTTATCACTGGCACGATAGATTTTTTTATCTTTGGCGGGAAGTCTTCTGTAATAAGAATATGGCATCACTAACTTGCTGGCAATAAAGCCAACAGTTTAGCGTTTTATAATTGCTGAAACTATAGAGAATTTTTAGTATTCGTTAAGACTTAGCTTACTTAGATCTAAGGTGAATTTAATATCACTAGCCGCTACAGAGATTGAATAATCTTCCAATCTTACTAAACCCTGATCGGTACGATACGCACCATACCCACGCAACATTCCTGCCAAGACAAATTGACCTTGCTCACAACTAAGTAAACCACCGCCTGATTCGCCCGAGTCTATCCCAGCGCTGGTATGAATCGCTTCAGCCTTTCTGGAAACAAAGTTACCAGTACTCGTGTGCAAACTCTGTGCACGCGGATACCCAGCAGCCCACACTTCTTGACTTTCATACAAGTCATTTTTACTTAAAGGAATTGGGTAAAGATTTTTAGTCCAGACAGATAATAAAGCAATATCAGCTTCTTTATCTACCAACAACACGGACGCCAAATGCATAGCATCATTAATTTCTACAGCGGTATTGTAATAATCTTCTAATACATGCGCTGCAGTAATTACCAAGTTACTCGAAACCACTACACCACTGGCATGACTGTTCTCACCGCTTTCGATAGGAACAATTGAATTTAGAATTTGATTACTAGGCCAATGACAAGTGAGATCTGCAGCATTACCTACCGAGGCAAGTAAATAGTAAAGAACAATTAAATTAAGGTGCTTCATCTTACGCTCCTTATAATGATGCAAGCATTGCTTGTGATTATTGTCTACCTATATTTTATCTACTTATATAGAAAACTCTTAAGAGCAATTCATGCATACGTATCGGCCTTTCTGCTAAGCGGTGTAAAAAATTACACCCTTGAGTTTAGAAACTTAAAAGCTTGAACCTGTTCTCATTATTAAATTTAAGAAAGCTAATTAATGAATTTTATAACCACACTTCAGCTTAGTCTTCAGCATCTGGTTCTATAAAACACCAACCCACATCAGGCAACTGTTGTTTAATTTTTTTCTCTAACACATTTATTTTTTCAACTGACTCTTTTGTGGGCATGGCATCTGGTAATTTAATTTTTGCTGCTAACATAATTTTTGAACCAAACTGAATGGTTATCACATTAAACAACTGCTCAACATTTTCATCTAACTGAATTATTTGATTAATTTTTTCTCTGATTTCTGGCTCAGCTGATGTACCAACAATTAATGCTTTAATACGCCAAGCAACAAATATAGAAACAATGATTAACACAACACCAATACAGATAGAACCGATTGCATCGTAAATTGGATCACCCGTGAGCACACTTATACCGACAAACACAAATGCAATAATCAAACCTAAGATTGCCGCACTATCCTCTCCTAGAACCACTACTAACTCAGCATTACGAGTACACTTTAACCAGTTAGCAAATGTTTTTTCGCCACGAACATCGTTAATTGCGCTTAAACAACCTAATAAACTAATTATTTCTATAATTATGGCCGCCCCTAACACAAGCAAGCCGATCCATGCCTGATTAAGAGCTTCAGGATGCTGCAATTTATGCCATCCTTCATAGATAGAAAACAATCCACCTATACTGAACAACATCACCGCAACCACAAAACTCCAAAAGTAACTATTTTTACCATAGCCAAGCGGATGTTTTTCGTCTGGCTGCTTTTGAGATTGCTTTAGACCTAAATAAAGAAGAACTTGATTGCCAGTATCGGCATATGAATGTATTGCCTCCGCCAACATGCTTCCTGAGTGGGTGTAAATCGCAGCTGCTGTTTTCATTAATGCAATCGCTAAATTTGCACCAAATGCAAAGAAAATTGCTTTCAGAGAAGAAGAATGTCCAGAAGCGCTCATAGTATTTGTAGTCGCCTATTTATTGCAGAATCCTGCAGGAATTACAAAGTCTGCGATCGAAATATTTTCTGTATTTATGTAACGATAAGACAATGATACATTGCTATTTATATAGCGCCTGGTGTTTTTATTTTGACAAGCGCTCGTTTTTACAACAGTTTCCACTTGTTGCGTAAAATTATCATCCTTAACACTGAAACCTGTTTGCTGTGTTGGATCATCGGTAATCAGGAATGAATATTTTATTCCCATATTACCTGCTTCAATGCTCTTAAGTTCGGTATACGCATCCACCCTTATCGGCAGTTGTTGTTGCAAAGATTGTATTTCTAGTTGCAGAGTATCTTGAGTGATTTCTGGCGGCTTTTTAACATCAATACAACGGTGATATTTATGATCACAATCGTTGCAAATAATAAAAAGACTCGCAAAGACTTGCTAAGCGATTCTTGTTTTAACTTCTCCTCAGAAGACATTTTGCTAGCGCGTAAATTTCCACGACTCAGCCTCAATAAACACACGCTTAACATTTACAAAGCTTTGTTTAATATTTTTATCAATATGCGCAATCACAGATTCCATTTGTTCTGTATAAATTTCATCATTAAATTCCACACTGAGATTAACCAAGATATAGTCAGGCCCCATATGCATGGTAAGCACTTCGTTAACGCGCTCCACACTAGTGAAACCTACAACCATTTCACGTATTCCATTCACCACCTCATCACTTGCGCTCTCCCCTATAAGCAAGCCTTTTGTCTCATACGCTAACAATGCTGCAACAAATGCTAAAATTATTCCAATACCAACTGAGGCGATTCCGTCAAAAACATAATTACCTGTAAGTTGACTGATTGCGATACCCAACATTGCGACCATCAAACCAAGTAATGCTGCCGCATCCTCTAACAGTACAACAAACATGCCTGGGTCTTTACCTTGTCGAATTGCCTCGAGATAACCTGCATCTCCTCTGGTTTTATTAAATTCCTTCAGTGCCACATAAAACACAACACCCTCTATTAGGATCGCAGCACCTAAAACTAAATAGTTTATTAGTGGGCTAGTGATTTCTGACGGCTGCTTAACATGCTCCAGGCCTTTAATAATCGACAGGCCTGAGCCGACTGCGAATATTAAAATCGCAACTACAAAGCTCCAGAAGTAGACCTCTTTACCGTGACCGAAAGGGTATCTTTTATCTGCTGGTTTTCTGGCTTGCCGCAATCCAAATAAAAGCAGCACCTGATTACCAGTATCTACCAAAGAGTGAATTCCTTCAGAGAACATAGCAGAACTGCTAGTGATTCCAGCTGCAATGAACTTTGTAATTGCGATTGCAGCATTGCCGATTAGTGCTGCAAAAATTACTTTTTTAGAAGAACCAGCCATGTCACTAGATTATAGAACTGCTAACACAACGCAAATGCGTTGTGTTACTAAATTGATTTGAAATTTAAACTTTTTGGTAAATCTCAGCGCCAGCCTTTTTAAACTCTTTTGCCTTTTCTTCCAGACCTTTCTCAATGGCAACCGGAATCGCTGCAATTCCTTGCTTAGCCGCATACTCACGCACATCTTGGGTAATTTTCATCGAACAAAAATGCGGTCCACACATGGAACAAAAGTGCGCAACTTTGGCAGAATCTTTTGGCAACGTTTCATCATGCAGCTCACGCGCATGATCCGGGTCTAAACTTAAATTAAATTGGTCATCCCACCGAAATTCAAAGCGCGCTTTAGAAAGTGCATTATCTCTGATTTGCGCCCCCGGGTGTCCTTTGGCCAAATCTGCAGCATGCGCTGCAATTTTGTATGCAATCACACCATCACGCACATCTTGTTTATTTGGTAATCCTAAATGTTCTTTAGGCGTGACATAACAAAGCATGGCGGTACCGTACCAACCTATATTCGCTGCGCCAATCGCTGAAGTAATATGATCATATCCAGGTGCAATATCGGTTATTAGTGGCCCTAGGGTGTAAAAAGGCGCCTCGAAACAATCTTCTAATTCTTTATCAACATTTTCTTTGATCATATGCAAAGGAATATGGCCTGGTCCTTCGATCATGACTTGCACATCATGCTCCCAGGCTACTTTAGTCAGCTCACCGAGGGTTTCTAATTCAGCAAACTGAGCCTCATCATTTGCATCAGCAAGGGATCCTGGACGCAAACCATCGCCCAATGAAAATGCAACGTCATACGCCTGCATGATTTCACAGATGTCACTGAAATGCGTGTATAGGAAATTTTCTTGGTGATGCGCTAAACACCATTTCGCCATTATTGATCCACCACGCGACACGATGCCGGTTACTCTCTCTGCCGTCATCGGTACATACGCCAAGCGCACTCCTGCATGAATGGTAAAGTAGTCCACACCTTGCTCGGCTTGCTCGATTAAAGTGTCTTTAAAAATCTCCCAGGTTAAATCCTCTGCTTTACCATTTACTTTTTCTAAGGCCTGATAAATGGGCACTGTACCAATCGGCACTGGAGAGTTTCGGATGATCCATTCGCGTGTTTCATGAATATGTTTGCCAGTGGATAAATCCATTACTGTGTCGCCACCCCAACGCACCGCCCAAACCATTTTCTCCACTTCCTCTTCAATTGAAGAAGTCACAGCAGAATTACCTAAATTTGTATTAATTTTTACCAAGAAATTTCTACCGATAATCATCGGCTCTGACTCTGGGTGGTTTATGTTATTAGGAATAATGGCACGGCCACTCGCCACTTCATTACGTACAAATTCTGGAGTTATCTGCTGCGGAATATTTGCACCGAAATTAACACCAGCATGTTGCCTTAATAATTTTTTATAGCGCGGATCTTTACGATGTTCTTGTAGACGCATGTCTTCACGAATTGCGATGTATTCCATTTCCGGTGTGATAATGCCTTGCTTTGCATAATGCATTTGCGTGACATTATTTCCCTGTTTTGCACGACGCGGAGCATGGTAATGTGCAAAACGTAAATGCTCAGTTTTGGGGTCTTCTTGTCTTGCGTATCCGAATTCAGAGGTAGGGCCTAATAAGAGCTCGGTATCATTCCGCTCCTCAATCCAATTGCTACGTAAATTTGGCAAGCCTTGTAACAGATCAATTTCAACATCGAGTTCTGTATAAGGTCCTGATGTGTCATACACCGTGATAGGTGGATTTTCTTCTTCACCAAAACTTGCGGAGGTGCTTGCACATGAAACTTCGCGCATGCCTACCTTGAGATCGTCGCGAGATCCTTGTACAAAAACCTTTCTTGAGCCAGAAAAAGGCTGCACGAATTCTTCAGACAATCCTTTCGATATCTGGGTAGAATTATTTTCAATAGAATCGGCAGTCGCACTCATAGGTAGTAACCTCTTGTATGGCGAGAGTGCAACCAGCTAGATGAACTTCAAGCTGCAAGCTTCCCTCCGCCAGAATTATCTGGTTCAGGTTCCAAGGGTTAATCTCAGCCAATAATCTATACCGGCTCCCCTAGCTTTAGAATTGTAATTTTAGTTGAATCAGGCCCGTATTGATATCTTTAAGCAATTATTATTGTCAGAATGTGTTGCCCATGCAGTGAACAAACCGTACTCTTTTGCACAAGTTAATTCATTGAATTTGATTTATGACATTTAAAGTTGCCCTTGTAGGACCTGGTCGAAGCAAACAAGGCACTGGCCCTTACATTGCAAGGACTTTTCAACAACTCGGATGCGATGTCCAAGCCGTTGTGAGCAGCTCATTAGACTCTGCGACAAAAGCAGCTAATGATTTAAAAAGTGAGTATGCAATTGATTGTAAAGCATATGAAAATCTTGCCGCTCTACTAAATGACCATTCGATCGATGTGGTCGCAATCAGCAGCCCGGCAAACTCTCACCACCAACACCTTGAGACGGCTATTCAAGCCGGCTGCCACGTGTTTTGCGAAAAACCATTATGGTGGCCAGACTCAGAAATTACTTGCGAAAATGATGTGCGCAATGTTACAAAAGAAGCTACTAAATTAGTAAATTTATGCCGCAGCAATAAAGCATTACTACAACTAAATACTCAATGGCCTTACACACTAGCAACTTATTATGAGCTATATCCGCAATTAAATAATCAGCAAAAAATCGAATCTTTTTCAATGTGGCTCTCACCACAGAGCCAAGGTAGCGCTATGATTGTAGATACAATGTCACATGTATTAAGCATGCTGTATTCCATAGTCGGCGCTGGCAAAATCAACAATATTGAATCCAACTACCTTGTTGCTAGCAATGACCAAGATTTACAGATCGAATTCGATTACTTACATGCCATAGGGGATACACGCGTTTCCATCTCATTAATTTCTAGCAATATCACCCCGAAACCAGCGGCTTATGCTATTAACGACCTACGCGTGGATAGACATGTTGAACTACCGAATTACCTGATATCATTACACGCAGTCGAGAATCAATTAGCAGTGGAAGACCCACTTGTTTGCTCTATCAAGAACTTTATAAGCACAATTCACTCTAAAGCCTCATCTGATGAAGTCGCATTGATTGACGGGATGACGCATCTAGCGCAAATTTATCAATCAGTAACCCAACATTAAAATTAAATTCAAATAATGGAAAAAATACATACCGAAAGCGGCGAAGTGTTAATGACACTTTCACCCCTCATTGATTTCACCAAGCATAACTTTGAGGAAAAACAGGATTCCACTCCTCTGCATGTTAAATCGACTTCTCATGAAGTCATTAAGCAGACTGAGTTATCCCCTATTCATGATTTCATGGGCAAGCTACGTCAACCGGAAGTGCTTGGTAAATTAAAAGAATACGTCGAATGGCAAGTGCAATGGCGCGAAGGTTATGCCAACAACTCCATGACGCTTGATGAAGCCTTAGAAATGGCACCCATCAGCGCACCTATTTCTATTAACTTAGACGCTACCACTATATGCAATTACAAATGTGATCATTGCGTGGATATGGATATTCTAAATAAAAATATTCACTACGAGCATGAGAATTTAAAAAACTCACTTACCTACCTAGCAGAAAAAGGGCTGCGTTCAGTAATTATCATTGGCGGTGGAGAACCTACGGCTTACAAAGGCTTTGAGGATATTGTTCGCCACTTAAAAGCAATGAACATTCAGATTGGCGTGGTAACTAATGGCAGCTTGATGAAGAAAATTGAAGCGGTTGCCGAAGTTCTAGATGACCGTGATTGGGTACGTCTATCTTTAGACTCTGGAACCAATGAAACCTTTCGCGCGATGCATAAGCCTGGCAGCAAGAAAGTTACTCTAGAATGGATTTGCAGCCATATACCTGACATCAAAAAGGTTAATCCAAAATTTAAAATTGGTTTTAGTTTCATTATTGTTTGGAAAGACTGCGAGACCAACGATACAAAAATTATCGAAAACGTTGATGAGATGCTTGCTGCCGCCAAAATGGCGAAAGACCATCAATTCGATTACATCTCTTTCAAGCCTTTCTTAACACGCGCAGAAGTGAACAACG
Source organism: uncultured Mycobacterium sp. (assembly GCA_964196535.1). Taxonomy (GTDB): domain Bacteria; phylum Pseudomonadota; class Gammaproteobacteria; order UBA4575; family UBA4575; genus JABDMD01. Next base: position 12,854 of record CAXMUG010000066.1, read on the forward strand.
CTGAAGTTGTCGGCATTGATAAAGAACAAGAGCATGTTGAATCAATCATGAAAAAAATACGTGCTTCAGTTACGGAATCTATGCAGTTAGAAGATGATAACTTTGCTGTAATTGAAAGCACAAACTTGCGTGTATTAGAAAATGGCACCTACATGAATTACGCCGAACAGCCGCATAATTGTCATATGCAGTACTTCAGACAGGTATTAAGCCCACTTGGCGTTTTCAATTGCCCAGTATACCGCCATGTTCCACAAGCGCTGCTGGGAGAAAAACATGCTTACGATACACAAGAAGGTGTAATCGAAACACAAAAAAATACTTTACGCCTTATTGAAGCCTTTGATGCTACGGAAGAATGCAAAGATGTGACCTGTCTATATAACCACGCAAACTGGTTTATAGAAGACTTAATTAATCATCCTGAAAAACTGGAAACTCTAGACTCAAGCTTTGATCGCGGTGACTTCTTCCTGTAATAATTTTTGCGCACTAGCGTAAACTTTATCAACTTCTATATTATTCAAACAGTTGTAGTGCCCATATGGGCACTGCTTTTTCCAGCATGGACTACACTCCAAAGCTAAATATTGAATTTCTGCTTTATCAGTAAGTGGTGGTGTGTATTTCGGTGTAATTGCACCATAAATAGCCACCACAGGTCTGCCAACCGCTGCTGCAATATGCATCAAACCTGAATCGTTGGTAATAGCCACTTTCATCAACGAAAGCAGATCTACGACTTCCTCTAAACTAGTTTGTCCGCATAAATTTATCGCATCACCCTTGGATGCTTGAACAATTTCCTCTCCAATAGATTCATCTTTTGGCGAACCAAAAACATATACCTTGTATCCTTGTTGCGTAAAACGTGTGGCAAGCTCAGCAAAGTATTTACTTGGCCACTGCTTTGTCGGGCCAAATTCAGCGCCAGGCATGAAGGCTATCGCCGGAGCAGACTCATCTATAGCAAATTTTTTGGCTGCTTGGTGACGCTTTTCATTATCTACAATAAGATGTGGATGAAAAATTTTTGGGGCTTGTTTTAATTTTTCTTGTTTCAATTTTTCTGAGGCTAAACCAAGCTGCAGATATTTTTCTACTGCTTTGTACGTCACGCCAGTATCTAGCTCGCGAATATCATTCACTATCCCATATCGCATTTCTCCGCGAAAGGCGGTGCGTTTCGGTATCCTGGCAAAAAATGGAATTAAAGCCGACTTGAAGGTGCGCGGCAGAATAATCGCCCTATCATATTCACCACGCAAACTCTTACCCACACGATAGCGCTCTGCCAATTGTAATTGGCCATGCTGAAGATTCACTTTTACCACCCGGCGTACTTCGAGCATGCGCGCTAACACTGGCGCTGACCATGCGGGCGCCACTACATCAATGATATCGTCTGGATTTTGGCGTTTCAGAGCGATGAACAAGCTCTGCACCATTACCATATCACCGACCCAGGCAGGTCCAATTACAAGTGTCT
>CAXMUG010000067.1:0-19663 GCA_964196535.1 uncultured Mycobacterium sp.
TCAGCTTGATAGTTTTTGCAGTAATTTGGGGTTTGGTGATTTTCGAACGACTTTATAACGCATAAACATTATAAATAACCGCTATTAGCTGACTAAGTGCAATACATATAGTCAGCCATTTCAAATACAATATAAGGCCTATAGCGTACATAATATTAAAAATGGATGAACATGATTTCAGCCTTGCTGAAAACTATATAAACCGTGAATTGAGCTTACTCAAGTTCAACGCCCGCGTGCTTGAACAAGCTCGTGATCCATCCGCTCCTTTGCTCGAACGACTCAAATTCCTATGCATTTCATGCACTAACTTAGATGAATTTTTTGAGATTCGTGTTGGCGGAGTAAAACAACATATAGAACTTGATATCGCACACATCACAGCAGATCAAACAGGGCCAAGAGAATTACTTAACCGCATTCATAATGACGCTACTACACTGGTTACTGAACAATACCGTGTATTCAACGAAGAAATTCAACCCGAACTAGAAGCGCAAAATATACATTTCATCGCACGGGAACAATGGACGCATGAACAAAGCGCATGGTTGCGTCAGTATTTTCATGACGAAGTAGAACCCGTATTAAGTCCTCTTGGTTTAGATCCTGCACACCCATTCCCTCGCATCATAAATAAGTCACTCAACTTTATTGTGCAGCTAGATGGTGCGGATGCGTTCGGTCGTGAAGGTGAATTTGCAGTGGTTCAAGCACCGCGTTCATTAACACGATTAATTCATTTACCTGACGAATTAAGTCAGCAGAAAGGTGCTAGCTATGTGTTCCTATCATCAGTAATGCATGCTTTTGTGAATGAACTGTTTGAAGGCTTGAGAGTGTTAGGTTGCTACCAGTTTAGAGTGACACGTAATAGTGATTTATTTTTAGACGACGAAGAAATTGATGATTTAATGCGTGCACTTGAAGGTGAGCTTGCATCGCGCCGTTATGGTGATTCTGTGCGTTTAGAAGTTGCGAATAATTGCCCTGACGAATTAGTTTCATATTTATTGCAGCAGTTCGGACTTTCAGCAGTAGATCTATATCGAGTTAATGGCCCTGTTAATTTAAATCGCCTAAGTCAAACTTATGATTTAGTTGACAGAGCAGATTTGAAGTATCCACCCTTCAGCTCAGGAATACCGGATCGTTTAAGTCACGGCACAGATATTTTTGGTCTGATTCGTCAAGACGATATTTTATTACACCACCCATATCAATCTTTCGCGCCAGTTATTGATTTTGTTCGCCAAGCAGCAAAAGACCCTAAAGTTTTAGCTATTAAACAAACGCTTTATCGCACAGGCGCTAAATCCCCGATTGTTGATAACTTAGTTGACGCGGCTAAATCCGGCAAAGAAGTCACGGTAGTAATTGAGTTGATGGCTCGTTTTGATGAGGCAGAAAATATTTCGCTTGCAAACCGTTTACAAAAAGCTGGTGCTCATGTTGTTTATGGAATCGTCGGTAAAAAAACTCACGGAAAAATGATTTTAGTGGTTCGTCGCGAAGGAGATCATTTACGTCGTTATGCTCACTTCGGCACTGGCAACTACCATGAAAAAACCGCTCGTCTTTACACAGACTATGGCATGTTTACCTCGGATACCGAGCTCACTTCCGATGCGCATGAACTATTCTTGGCACTTACTAGCTTTACGAAAGTCCCTGTACTGAAAAATATTTTACAAGCACCTTTTACATTGTATAAAACACTGATCGAACTGATCGAAAAGGAAATCGAAATTGCTCGCCAAGGTCGCAAAGCACGCATCATTGCTAAAGTGAATGCTTTGGTAGAGCCGCAAATAATCGAAGCCTTATATAGGGCATCAGCAGCAGGCGTGAAAATACAGCTTATTGTGCGCGGCATATGTTGTTTACGTCCTGGCTTACCCGCAATCTCGGAAAATATCGAGGTTCGCTCAATTGTTGGACGTTTTCTCGAACACACTCGCGTCAGCTATTTTCACAATGATGGCGACCCAAAAGTATTTTGCTCTAGTGCAGATTGGATGGACCGTAACTTTTTTAGACGTATCGAAATTAGCTGGCCAATTAAGAATATGATCATCCGTAAACGGATTATTAATGAGCTAAAAATTTATCTTAAAGATAATCGACAAGCATGGATATTGCAGACAGATGGAAACTACTCCGCGCCGGTATCTTTTGGGCAAAGCGCAGTAAGCGCACAACAAACCTTACTTAATGAACATGCAAAAGTTAAGTATTAATACTTTAAACGCTAACTTTAACTTTTAAAGCTTTTAAATAACCTTGTTCTTGCTCTAACTCAGCACCTGTAAGCGGATGGGCTTCTAGCCATTTTTTATCAAACTGAATTATCAGACTTCCCTCTTTATCTTCAATCTTCATATCTGGTAACTTCTTAGGTACACGATCACGATTGATTAATACTGCAATCCGCAAAATGACAATCATATACATCGCCTGCTCCTGCCAACGCGCTGGTAATTGTTCAATTGACTCAATATCTATTTTACGGCGATGACTTCTTACTAAGCAGGCAAGTAGGCGTTGTTCATTCCAGGAAAAGCCCATTAGATCACTATTTTCTAATAGATATGCGCCATGGCGATGATATTTAGAATGAGAAATATCCAAACCAATCTCATGTAAATCTGATGCCCAAATTAAAAACTGGTACGCAATTTCATTATCAACTTTCCAAAGCTTTGATACTTTATCCAATAAATTTAGTGCGGTGGTTTTAATGTTTGCTGCATGTTTAAAATCTACATGATAACGACGCATCAATGAATACACGGTGCGATCACGTGTATCTTGATGGTGAATTCTTCCAGCCAGGTCAAACAGCAGCCCTTCTCTTAAACCGCCATCAGAAATCATCATTTGTTTAATGCCTAATTCTTCAAATATCGCTTTCAACACGACGATGCCACCGGCAAATACAGGTTTGCGTTCTTTTGATAAAGATTCGAAATTTACTTTATCTATATGTCCAGCTTCTAGTAGTTTTTCTATCAGTGCATTAATACCTTTATAGGTTATGCCGCGCTCACTTAGTTCGAACTCTCGCATCAGTTCCGATATGGTACGAATCGTACCGGCGGTGCCCACAACATGGCTCCAACCAAGCTCCTTTACCGTTGATACGATGGGCTGTAGTTGTAGTTTTGCCTCTACCAAAGCTTTTTTAAATTTTTTCTTATCTAATTCACCACTAGCAAAATATTTTTCGCTAATGACCACGCAACCCATCTGCACACTCTCCATTAACAGTGGGCTCCCTTGCTTACCAATTATTACCTCTGTACTGCCCCCGCCAATATCTACTACAAGCCATTTACCTTCTGGCCCCGTGATGGAATGGATGGTTCCTTGATAAATTAAACGCGCCTCTTCAACACCGGAAATTATTTGAATTGGATGCCCTAATGCTTCTTCTGCACGTTGTATAAATTCAGCACTATTTTTTGCAACACGAAGTGTATTTGTACCTACCACGCGCACAGAATCAGCATGCATGTCTTGCAAACGCTGACCAAAGCGTTGCAAGCATTCAATAGCTCTTTCTTTTGATTCCTTTGATAACTTCCCGGACGAGTTTAAGCCCGCGCCTAATCTCACCATTTCACGCAAACGGTCTACAACTTTTAGTTGCCCATGCTGGTCCTGGGCGACCACCATATGGAAACTATTTGAACCGAGATCTACTGCAGCTATTACTGCTGAGGGTTCTGATAATAATTCACCAGGATTAGAGATTGGAGATGGAACTTCCATATTCGCTAGTAGCGTAGCAAATGATTTTGCAAGATAACAATTATTTGGATGTATTAATTATTTAGGAGGAAGCAATGCGCGACCATTACCATAATCGACCACAACACCAGCAGGGGTAATTGCCTCAACTAATGGACCATTGTTAATAATGCGGTCTCCTTCTTTATATTTATCCATGTTAATTAACACAAATCTTCGTATAGGGTCATCGTCAAAAACATGCACATTTACTTCATACTGACTCAAGTTGCTACGAGAACTTTCAGGCAGGTCTCTTACTTTGATCACCTCAGTTAATTTTCTGCTGTTACTTACACTTTGCTCTTGCCCTTGATCAATAAGTAATTTGGGCTTATTGATAATTGGGGTTGTATCATCCGAACTTAACTCGGAAGATGAGAAAGAAACATTACCTTTATCTGCTGCCGGCGCGTTGGCCAAATTAACCGACGGTTTTAGCGCGGAAATTTTTGGCTTAGCATTTGGTTGTTTTGATTCGTAAATTAAGGGCCTATCAACTTCTGGAGCCTGTGCACTATTTATCTCCATTGCCAAAGGCCTTACATCAGAAGGCATGGTATTTTGACTAATCTGTTGTTGTGCAGTATTTTCAGCGCCCGCCAATTGATCGGTTTCTTGCGATAAAGGTTGTGTTTCATGTTGTTGCGCCTCTTGAGTGACTTGTGGAATTAACTGAGAAGTTTGCTTAGACATAACTGGCGTTTGTACAACAATAGGCTGCTGTTTTTCTGGATCAACCACCGCCATCTCCATTTCATTTTTCACATCTCCCGACAATGCACGAATTACAAAAAATAAAATTAACACATTTGCGAGTGCGACTAACCCAACCCATAACCAGATCTTATTTGGATTTTTTTTCTGTGGCTTTACTGGTGTAACAAACTTAAAATCCGGCTGCCTTTCAAGCTGGCGCTCGTGTTCGGCGCGCGTCAAAGCATCAAGAATCATCGACATGAGTATCTACCTATTACGTTTAGCTTGATTGACGCCACAACATCGGCGTAGATCGATCATTGACGGCAGAATTAATTTCCATCATGGTTTCGCGACCCGCAACACCATCTACATTCAGACCACGTATACGTTGAAACTCCATTACTCGCCACCTCAGTGTTGGATCAAAGGAAAGTTTTTTCTTTTCGTCAGTGGCTACGGTCTTACCTTCGATACGGTCCAGTTGATCGCGCAACCACCCTACATCTTTACCAATAACACCTTCTTTTAAAACATTAGATCCTGCCGGAGGCGACCTCCAAAGTAATAAGTAGTTTCCATACCAGAATGGATCAACAGATTTCGTTGTGATGGTAACGACTTTACCGCCAATGTTTAAACTTACCTGATTACCTTGTAAAGCAAGCACAACAATTTGTTTCCTATTGCCGTCAGCATTGATAATTTCTAATACTGCTGGTCGGTTATGTCGGCGAATTTCATCCCAACCCGCTTTACCAAAGATGCAACGCAATTCAGCTGCAGTAGCACGTTCGCATGCCGTTTCACCTTTTAGTTCTGGGTACGAAAGACCCCAGTAGCTAAATAAAGTAGTAAATGCCTTATTGTTGCTCGTGCGCAAACTCGAATCATCAATTAAATTTAAAAAACTTTTTTCGCTTTGCTTAACACTACTCAGCTCTTCAGTAAGTCGCCGCTGTTGTGAAACTATAAACTCAGCATTGCCAGTGCTCGGTATATTTATCGCAGGCGCAACTTTGGCGAACACTTCTTTTGTCATATCTTCATTTTTTTGTGCGATTGGTTTGTCTTCAATTATCGCTTGCGAAGCTAACGTCTCGACGATAGTAGTGGCCGGCCCAGTATTAGCATAACTTTCTTGCGAAGCGCTCGGTAAAAGTCCCCAAATAGATAACAATAATGCTGCTGTTCCTGCAGCAATTGCACCACCTGCAGCCCATTGCATGGGTTGAAATCGCTCGGTGGGTTGTAACACTTCACCCGCGGCTTTACGAACTAGCTTTCTATCAATGCGATGAACATTCTCTCCATAAGCACCCATCATAGAACGTTCACAAATATTATTGACTAAGCGTGGCACGCCGCTAGAGAGTTGGTGCACCATTCCTACCGCACCTTTGGAAAATAATTCGCCCTTAAATCCAACTATTTGTAATCGGTGACGAATATAAGCTGCAGTTTCTTCTTTTGACAATGGCGTTAGATGAAAACGTGCAGTGATTCTTTGTGTAAGTTGACGCAACTCAGGCCGCGCTAAAATAGCTTGTAGTTCTGGTTGACCAATTAAAATAATTTGTAAAAGTTTTTGTGTGGCCACTTCAAGGTTCGTTAACAAACGAATTTGCTCTAACACTTCAGCACGCAAGTTTTGCGCTTCATCAACAATTAATACCGTGCGTTTTCCTTGCGCATGCTGTTTTAATAAATATAAGTTTAATCGATCGACTAAGTATTTAAGACTGGTAGTTGATCTGCGGTAAGGAATATTTAATTCATCACAGATTGAAGCGATTAATTCTTTTGAACTTTGGCGAGGATTTAAGATTAACGCGACATTCACATGTTCCGGCATTTGCTCAAGCACACTTCGACACAACATGGTTTTGCCCGTACCCACTTCACCGGTGAGCAGTACGAAACCTCCTGCCTCATCTGCACCGTATAAAAGGTGCGCAAGTCCGTCACGATGGCGTGGCGTTAAATATAAAAAACGCGTATCCGGCGTGATCTGAAATGGCTTATCAGAAATTCCAAAGAATTCTAAATACATGCGGTTTTAGCCTTGTTTTATCCAAGCTTTAATTATCGAAGCTAACTAGATGTTGTGAGTAGGTATTTTGCCAAAAAAAAATACCCTTAGCCGCACTAATTTACAGTTATATATGTTTAATTGTTCTTTAAATTCATACCACGTGTCGGCAATAACTAGATAGCTTTACGCCGATAGCTGCAAATTTGACTGAATAAAGCGTGCATGATTCAAAAACCACTACTAAAACATTAATTTATTTTCATTATATGGCCTACAAAAACCTTAATTATTGTAGTGGTTTTATATTTGCTGCTTTGATGCTTCAATATATTGCTATGAGTAAGTCAAGAAAAAAGTCTATAGAACTTCCCCCAAAGCCCACTCCACCAGAGCCCTATGAGTGTTGTGAACGTGGCTGTGACCCGTGTGTCCATGACTATTACGCCAGATCCTTGGCACGTTGGGAAAAGCGTGTTGCAGAGATACAAAAGCAACAGCAAAAGAAATCACAGAGGAAAATGTTCAGAAAATAACCGATTTATCTGCAATCCAGCCCTTATGAGATAACTAATTTTTCTCATAGGGAAAAGAGCTTCTAATAGCCAATAGCACCTTAGTTATATATTATGACCCCCATAATAAAAAAGAATAATCAAAAACCTTAAATAAGTAACTGCAATCTTTCTCGAAGCTTTCCAATAATTACAAATCAATAGGCAGCTCCCAACGCTGGCTTCTCACTTGTTCATTGCAAAGGTCTTGAGAAAAAAATTGTGTGCTTATTTTAAGCATGTCTACAGAGGAACTATTCGCTATGAAGATTGGTGTACCAAACGAAATTCATGAGAATGAATGTCGCGTTGCGATGACGCCTGAAACGGCCGCGCGCTTACAGAAACTTGGATATGAGTGCGCAATTGAAGCCGGTGCAGGTGCAAGCGCAAACTTTACTGACCAAGCCTATAAAGATGCAGGTGTCGAAGTTATTTCAGATACCAAACAACTATGGTCAAGCTCAGATATTATTTTAAAAGTTCGTGCTCCAGAACAACACAACGCGCTAGGTATGCACGAAGCCGATTTGCTACGAGAAGGTGGTAACTTAATCAGCTTCATTTGGCCTGCACAAAACGAAGATCTACTAGATAAATTAAAAACACGTAACGCCACCATTTTAGCAATGGATTCCGTGCCACGTATTTCACGCGCACAAAAATTTGATGCCCTTTCTTCAATGGCCAATATTGCGGGATATCGTGCGGTCGTAGAAGCCGCTAATCATTTTGGACGCTTCTTCACTGGCCAAATCACCGCGGCAGGTAAAGTTCCTCCGGCAAAAGTAATGGTGATTGGTGCCGGCGTTGCAGGACTCGCTGCAGTAGGTACTGCAAATAGCTTGGGTGCCATTGTTCGTGCTTTTGATACGCGACCAGAAGTAAAAGAACAGGTCGAGAGTATGGGCGCACAATTTTTAGAACTAGAATTTGAACAAGACGAAGAAGGTGGCACCGCTGGCGGTTATGCCAAAACAATGAGCAAAGAGTTCATTGATGCTGAAATGGCTCTGTTCCGTGAACAAGCTAAAGAAGTCGACATCATTATTACTACCGCTCTTATTCCTGGCAAACCTGCACCAAAACTCATTTTGGCCGACATGGTTGAAATGATGAAAGAAGGTAGCGTGATTGTTGATCTGGCTGCAGAACAAGGTGGTAACTGCGAACTTACTGTTCCTGGAGAAGTTGTGGTTAAACATGGCGTAACGCTGATAGGTTACATGGATTTACCAAGTCGCTTACCGACTCAATCCAGTCAGCTCTATGGCTCAAACTTGTGCCACATGCTTAATGACCTTACCCCAGAGAAAGACGGCAACATTAATGTAAACATGGAAGACGATGTCATCCGTGGTACAACCGTTATTAAAGAAGGTGAAATCACTTGGCCACCGCCACCACTGGCTGTATCTGCAGCGCCTGCAAAAGCAACAGCGGCTGCACCGGTTATGCAAGCAGAGAAAAAGAAAAGTGGTCTTGGTGTTCCAATCGCGCTTGTCTTAGCTGCAGGTTTATTGTGGTGGATAGGGAACTCTGCTCCAGCTGAATTCATGCAACACTTCACTGTGTTTGTATTGTCATGCTTCATTGGCTACTGGGTAGTTTGGAATGTGAGCCCTGCATTACATACACCACTTATGAGTGTTACCAATGCGATTAGTAGTGTAATTATTGTGGGCGCCCTATTGCAGATAGGCAGCAGTGTTGGATTGATTGTTGGACTGGCTGCGTTTTCAGTCTTCATAGCATCCATAAATATTGGTGGCGGCTTTGCTGTAACACAGCGAATGTTACAAATGTTTCGCAAAGACGATTAAAGGAGAATAAAAATGACAATGAATCCACAAATGTTAGGTGCAGCGTATTTGGCTGCTGGTGCTCTTTTTATTCTCAGCTTGAATGGACTAAGCAACCAGGAGTCTGCGCGGCGCGGAAACTTATTTGGCATTATCGGCATGATCATTGCTGTAGGTGCGACCATCATAAGCGGCAATGTAAGCAACTTTCAGATCCTCTTCCCAGCCATGATTGTTGGCGGAATCATCGGCACTATCGTAGCCATGAAGGTAGAAATGACCTCCATGCCCGAATTAGTTGCGGGCTTTCATAGCCTAGTAGGACTTGCTGCCGTGTTAGTGGGCTACTCCAGTTATATGGATCCAACTGCCCATTTTGAAGGGTCTGAAAAAGCCATTCATGATGTAGAAGTATATTTGGGTATCTTTATCGGAATAATTACCTTTACCGGTTCGATCATCGCGTTTTGTAAACTAAAAGGAATTATTGGCGGTAAACCTCTTACCCTTCCAGGTCGGCACTTAATGAATCTCATTGGGATTATTGCCTGTCTTGTGCTTGGTTACCTCTTCCTTAAGGCAGGCGGCCATAATGGAGTGGGGCCATTGCTTATTATGACCTTAATCGCAGGCATAATTGGTATTCACCTAGTGATGGCTATTGGTGGTGCAGATATGCCGGTTGTAGTTTCCATGCTGAATAGTTATTCCGGCTGGGCCGCTGCAGCGACTGGTTTCATGTTAGGTAACACCGCACTGATTGTTGTAGGCGCCTTAGTTGGCTCGAGTGGTGCAATCTTAAGTTACATCATGTGCCGCGCGATGAACCGAAGTTTCATCAGTGTAATTTTGGGCGGCTTTGGCACGGGTGGTGGTGCGGCAGCAACGGTAGGGGAAGAAGATGGTGAAGTGACTTCTACTAGCGCTGAAGAAGTAGCCGGACTACTAAAAGATGCTAACAACATCATCATCGTTCCAGGTTACGGAATGGCAGTTGCGCAAGCGCAAACCACGGTAAGTGAAATTACTAAAAAGCTACGCGCTAAAGGAAAGAATGTTCGCTTTGGTATTCACCCAGTAGCAGGACGTTTGCCGGGCCACATGAACGTATTGCTCGCAGAAGCTAAAGTCTCTTATGACATCGTATTAGAAATGGATGAGTTAAATGATGATTTCCCAAGTACCGATGTGTCACTGGTAATTGGTGCAAATGATATCGTTAACCCAAGTGCACAAACTGATCCAAACAGTCCTATTGCAGGCATGCCTGTATTAGAAGTATGGAAAGCTGCTTCTTGCATCGTGTTAAAACGTAGCATGGCTCCAGGTTATGCCGGAGTAGATAATCCTTTATTCTTAAAGGACAACACTGACATGTTATTTGGTGATGCTAAAGACAGTATGGATGCGGTATTACAGCATTTAGGTTAATCACACTATTGTACTAAAAAAGGGGGTAACAGCCCGTTGCCCCTTTCAATACGTGACTTGATGCACGTACTTGAGCTTCTAACATAACGTTAACTTAACTCTAACAAATCCATAGCATTCTTAGTTTAGGCTTATCTTAATATTAATAATAATTAAGCTATTATGGCGATTACCTATAAATTAAACGACCACCGAGCAAGCTTTCATTGGGATAACATTTGTGATCTTTGGACCGCTAAAAGTAAGGACCTAGGTGGCTTTAACCTTCAAGCTAAGAGCTTTAACTCACTGTTACAAATGCTTAACAAGCAACACCCTGAACTCGCCCATTCGATTCGAATTTTCTTTCCTGACTCAGTCAAAGCGGTTGCAGAAACACACTATCTAAAAGTTTTTAGCACCAGAGCTACTACAAAGCCTACCACTGAACTTAGATAGTTAAGCCTTCCGAGTAATTGCAAAGTTAGTCAATTCAATTAAAGCGTCTCGATACTTATTGCTTGGCAACATCTCAATTTGTTGTCTAGCAATTTGTGCTTGTTGGTTCGCTGATTCTTCAGTATAAGAAATTGCGTTTGTAGATTCGATAACTTGCATGATTTCTTGCATATGCTGTTTGCCGCCATTGATGATGGCATCACGAATCATATCAGCAGTTGCACCATCACTATTTTTCAACGCATAAATTAAAGGCAATGTTGGCTTGCCTTCTGCCAAATCATCACCGATGTTTTTGCCCATCTCTTCAGGCGATGCTTGGTAATCTAGTAAATCATCTTTGAGTTGGAAGGCAGTGCCAATGTGTGTGCCATACTCCGCACAGGCTTGTTCAATTTCTTTACTTTCCCCCGCCAAGATTGCACCTAGTTGGCAAGCCGCTTCAAATAGCTTAGCGGTTTTAGATTGGATGACCATCATGTAACGCTCTTCGGTCGTATCAGGGTCATTACAGTTTAATAACTGCATTACCTCTCCTTCTGCAATCGTATTAGAAGCCCGCGCAAGAATTTCCATCACGCGCATTTCACCCACGTCTACCATCATTTCAAATGAACGCGAAAACACGAAATCACCAACTAAGACACTTGATTCATTTCCCCAAATTGCGTTGGCTGTTTCATTTCCGCGACGCAGACTGGATTCATCCACTACATCATCATGTAATAAGGTTGCGGTATGGATAAATTCGATAATAGCAGCGACTAGATAATGCTTATCGCCCGAATAGCCACAGGTGCGCGCGCATAGAATTGCCAGGATAGGTCTTAAACGTTTACCCCCACTATTTATAATGTAACTAGCCATTTGGCTAATCAGTGCAACATCTGAATGCAGGTACTGCCTAATCGCCGCATTTACCCCTTCCATGTCCTCTGCAACAAGGCTTTGTACGCTTTTAAAATCCATATTGGTTAGGTTCTAACTGTTCTCTATGTGCCTAGAATAGCTACTTAGGCTGTTTTTTTAGGTATATCATAACTATACATGCCAAATCGGGGCATATTTGATTGACCCACCCGGACCGTATCGCTAAAATTGCGCCTCTTTTCAGACCCCTCATAACGGAGAACTCTAAGGTGTACGCAATTATCGCCACAGGCGGCAAACAATACCGTGTCCAGGAAGGCGACCAAATTAAGGTCGAAAAACTAGCTGGTGATCCTGGCGAGAAAGTTGAGTTTAATCAAGTGCTTTTGCTTGCCGATGGTGAAGATGTAACAATTGGCGCACCTTATGTAGATGGCGGCAAGGTAATGGGCGAGGTTCAAGAGCAAGCACGTGCTAAGAAAATTGAAGTCATTAAATTTAAACGTCGCAAACACCATATGAAACGCATGGGTCATCGTCAGTCTTTTACTGAAGTGAAGATTACCGGTATCTCAAAATAGAATTTAGAAGTAGGATTTAACAATGGCACATAAAAAAGCAGGTGGTAGTACTCGTAACGGTCGCGATTCAGAGTCTAAACGACTCGGTGTTAAACGCTTCGGTGGCGAAGAAGTGTTAGCAGGTAATATTATCGTTCGTCAACGTGGCACTCAATTTCATCCGGGCGTAAATGTGGGTTGCGGTAAAGATCATACATTGTTCGCTAAAGAAAATGGTCGTGTAGTATTTGAAACTAAAGGCCCGAAAAATAGAAAGTTTGTGCGCATTGAAGCGGTGCAATAATTACTTATTTTAATAAGTTTGCAAAGCCCCGCTTAGTCGGGGCTTTTTTTTTGCGTTATAGAACGATACAAATATTATAAAGTTTACCCATGAAGTTTGTTGATGAAACAGTAATCCATGTCCAGGCCGGCAACGGTGGCAATGGCGGCCTTAGCTTCCGGCGCGAGAAATATATTCCGCTTGGTGGCCCTGATGGTGGTGATGGTGGTGATGGTGGAAGCATCTATTTGGTTGCGGATGAGAATCAAAATACGCTAGCAGACTTTCGTAATTCACGTTCCTTTAAGGCGCAACGTGGCCAAGATGGTCTGGGAAAAGACCGCACTGGGAAAAAAGGCGAAGATAAATTTATTAAAATACCATTAGGTACAATCGTAAAAGACGCGCAAACAAAAGAAATCATTGGCGATCTAACCAAACATAATCAGCAATTATTAGTCGCCAAGGGTGGCTCGCATGGCTTAGGTAATGCGCGGTTTAAAACTTCTACCAATCGTGCACCACGTAAAACAACTCTGGGCGAACAAGGTGATGTGCGTGATTTACACATGGAGCTTAAATTACTTGCCGACGTTGGTTTACTAGGTTTACCGAGCGTTGGAAAATCTTCGTTAATTCGAACTTTATCTTCGGCTACGCCTAAGGTTGCGGAATATCATTTCACAACTTTGTATCCAAGTTTAGGCGTGGTGTATATCGCACCGCACAAGAGTTTTGTGATTGCAGATATTCCAGGCTTAATTGAGGGTGCAGCGGAAGGCGCAGGTTTAGGAATACAGTTCCTTAAACACTTAACGCGCACACGATTATTGTTACATATGATTGAACTGGCACCAGCCGAATTTGAAAAAGATGTAAATAAAGACTATTTCTCTATATTAAATGAGATAAAAAAATATAGCGATGAACACGGCAATGAACTAGGAAGCAAAGATCGATGGTTGGTATTTACAAAAACGGACCTGCTGCCTGAAGATGTTTGTAAAGCTACTATAGATAAATGCGTAAACGAACTAAACTGGGAAGGCCCAGTGTTTTCAGTATCCTCTATCAATAAATCTGGCACTGAAGAATTATGTAATAACATTTATCGCTATTTATATGAGTCAGACAGTGAGTCCTTAAATGAGCAAGAAAATAGACAATAAGCGACAAAAAGTTAGCGAAGGTAAGCGTTGGGTTGTCAAGGTCGGAAGTTCTTCGGTAACAAAAAATGGCCGCGGCTTAAACATGGATGCTATTGCCAATCTTGCCTCACAGCTTGCTAGCTTAGTAAAGTCAGGCAAAGAAGTTATCCTAGTTTCTTCTGGCGCCATTGCCGAAGGCATGAACCGCTTAGCTTGGGATAAAAGACCTCATGCAGTATATGAATTACAAGCTGCTGCTGCAGTAGGTCAAATGGGTTTAATACAAGCCTATGAATCATGCTTACAAAAACATGCCTTGCACAGTGCACAGGTCTTACTTACCCATGAAGACTTGCAAGATCGTAAACGCTACTTAAACGCACGCACAACGTTACGCAAATTATTGTCATTAAGAGTGATACCAGTAGTAAATGAAAATGACACGGTAGCAACAGATGAAATTAAATTTGGTGATAATGACACCCTGGCAGCGTTAGTAAGTAATCTTGTTGAGGCGGATGCATTGATTATTTTGACGGATCAACAAGGAATATATGAAGCGCCTCCGCAAAATAATTCAAATAAAAAAGCATCCGAGAATAAACTTATCGATGAACTTTCAGCGAATGATTCATTGTTAGATAAGGTAGCCGGCCCAAGCGCCGGTGAACTCGGACGTGGAGGAATGCAAACCAAGGTGTCTGCTGCTCGGCTTGCAGCCCGCGCAGGTGCAGCTACAGTGATTGCACCAAGTAAAGTTGAAAATATTTTATTAGAAATTTCTGCTGGTGAGCAACACGGTACATTGCTATACCCAGATAACGAACCTCTGGTAGCACGTAAACAATGGATTGCTAACCAGCTCTATACTAATGGCGAACTCGTATTAGATGATGGTGCCTGCCAAGTTATTTGCAAAGATGGAAAAAGCTTATTACCGATTGGCGTTCAAAACGTCAAAGGTAGCTTTGAAAGAGGCGAGGTGGTGAGATGTCTAAATAATCTAGGCAAAGAAATAGCGCGTGGGCTCGTAAATTACAATGCGAAGGAAGCGAGCCAGCTAAAGGGAAAAACGAGTTTTGAAATTGAATCTACACTTGGTTATGTTGAAGAACCGGAGTTGATCCACCGAGATAATCTAGTCGTACTGTAAAGAGAAAAGCTCTCACAGCACACTACATTACATAGATTTGATTCGAGCGTTGAGACGACTCTTATGACGTGCCGCTTTGTTGGCATGAATCAGCTTTTTGCTAACAGATACATCAATCACTGGCACAGCATTTTTATAGGCTTCAGTTGCAGCACTCTTATCACCAGCATCAATCAATTTGACTACGGCTTTGATCTTGGTGCGTAAATGAGAACGTTGCCCAGCATTATGTATGCGGTTTTTAATCGCTTGGCGAGCACGTTTTTTTGCTGATTGTATATTAGCCAAAATTGATCCTATTACTTGTTATTTATAGCTCAAATTCTGGGCTATAGTTCTTCTGTTCGGGTCGCGTACTATGGTAGTAAGATAAAAAAATGTCAACCTCAAGCCCGTTCATTTCCGCCAAATAACCCCATAAACACCTTATAATTACCCACAAATGGCTGAACATCGCGCCCTATTCAAGTCTACGGCTGTCATCAGCGCTATGACGTTTATCTCCAGGATCTTTGGCTACATCCGCGATGCCGTGATTTTCATCTTTTTGGGCGCTACAGGTAGCACGGATGCCTTTTTTGTAGCCTTTCGCATCCCCAACTTCCTACGTCGGCTCTTCGCAGAGGGGGCCTTCTCTCAAGCCTTTGTGCCAGTATTATCCGAGTATAAAGAGAAGCATTCCGAACAAGAGTTGAAGAATTTGGTCAACCATACTTCAGGAGTGCTGGGCTTAATTTTGTTGCTGATTACGATTGTCGGTGTACTCATCGCACCACTACTTATATATGTATTTGCTCCAGGTTTTGCTGATGAGCCACAGCAATTTGAGCTCACTGGACAAATGTTGCGTATAACCTTCCCTTATATATTGTTTATTTCCTTAACCGCCCTCTCCGCTGGAATTCTAAATACTTTTAACCAGTTTGCGGTACCGGCCTTCACACCAACATTTTTAAATCTTTCTCTAATTGCAGCAACCCTTTGGTTGGCACCAAAATTTGAACAGCCCGTGATTGCCTTGGCTTGGGGTGTGTTAATTGCTGGGGTTGCACAGCTATTATTTCAAATTCCTTTTTTAAGCCGCTTGGGCTTATTACCAAGATTTTCTCTACATGGTGCATCTGACGGAGTTAAAAAAATTGGCCGTCTTATGTTGCCCGCAATTTTTGGCTCATCAGTAGTACAAATTAACCTGTTAATTAATACTCTAATCGCTTCTTTTTTAGCAGTAGGTAGCATTAGCTGGTTATATATATCTGATCGTTTTGTAGAATTGCCGCTGGCAATTTTTGGCGTGGCCACTGCTACTATCATTCTGCCGAGACTATCAAAACAATACGTTACTAAATCCACATCTGGTTTCAATCAAACACTTGAGTGG
The DNA here is from genome assembly GCA_964196535.1 of uncultured Mycobacterium sp. GTDB lineage: Bacteria > Pseudomonadota > Gammaproteobacteria > UBA4575 > UBA4575 > JABDMD01. The sequence continues at coordinate 16,144 of CAXMUG010000067.1, forward strand.
GCCTTAAAGCTCTCAATCTTTATTGCGCTGCCTTGTGCAATGGGCTTAATTATATTAGCCAAGCCCATTTTAATATCACTTATTCAATATCGTGAGTTCACCGTACTAGATACCAATATGGCCTCTCTTAGCTTAATGACCTATGCGTTGGGTTTACCTGCATTCATATTAATTAAAGTATTAGCGCCAGGATTTTATTCACGCCAAGACACTAAGACACCCGTCAAGATTGGGGTGATCGCAATGATTTGCAGCATTACCTTAAATCTAGCTTTTTTATGGTTATGGACAAAATATAAATTACCGGGCCCGCATGCTGCACTTGCCTTAGCAACTTCAATATCGGCTTATTTAAATGCCATCTTGCTATTCATCATGTTGAAAAAATCAGCATCTATATCGATGCAAGCCGGATGGTCAAAATATTTAACTAAAATAATCATCGCATCAATCCTGATGACACTAGCGCTGACACAAGTATTACCACTTACTTCTCAATGGCTGGAATGGAATAGCTTTAATCGCATTGCTGCACTTTTAGGCTTTATGCTGCTGGGGGTAGTGCTGTATATTGGCGCGCTGGCAGTACTAGGAGTTCGAAAAAAAGATTTTGTACTGCAATAAGATTACTTTACGAACACTAATCCAATCATATGCAACTCATACGAACTATACATAGCCACAAAAGTGACTCATCTGGAGCAGTCGCAACGATTGGTAATTTTGATGGTGTGCATCTTGGCCATCAAGTAGTCATCAATAAAATCATCCAACAAGGCGATGCACTAAATTTGCCTTCCATGGTAATTGCGTTTGAACCCTCAGCAAAAGAATTCTTTCTGGGCCAAAATTCACCTGCTCGTTTAACTAATTTTAGAGAAAAATTTTCATTAATTGATAAATTTGGAATCGACCAGTTTGTCTGTTTAAATTTCAACCGCGAATTAGCCAGCATGCCTGCTGAAACGTTTGTTAAAAATATATTAGTGGATACATTACACATAAAGCATCTTACTGTTGGCGATAACTTCCGCTTCGGTAAGGACCGGAAAGGCGACTTTGAATTACTGCAAATTTTTGCAAATACACTCGAATACCAAGTAGAAGATACTGCAAGCTTTGTTAATGACGGCAAACGCGTAAGCAGTAGTTTAATTCGTGAATACCTAAAAACAGGAGATTTGGATAAGGCAGAAAAAATGCTCGGCCGTAAATACTCCATGTCAGGGCATGTGATTCATGGTGATGAAAAAGGCCGTACAATTGGTTTTCCCACAGCGAATATTCCAATTAAACGCAGAAATTGTGCAGTAAGCGGTGTGTTTGCAGTGAATGTATCAATGGGAGATGGTTCTGAATATTACGGAATTGCCAACATCGGCCATAGGCCTACAGTAGGTGGCACTCGCACACAATTAGAAGTGCATATTTTCCAATTCTCTCAAGAAATTTATGGCAAATTCCTTAAAGTGGCATTTTGCAAAAAACTTAGGGATGAAAAAAAGTTTGAATCATTCGAGGATTTAAAAAACCAAATTGAACAAGACTCTAAGTCTGCACAAAAATATTTTAGCATCACCGCCTAAAGCACTAATACAATCAAGCAATGACCCAGAAAATAAACAATTATAAAGACACTCTAAATCTGCCCAATACTTCCTTTCCTATGAAAGGCAATCTCGCTCAGCGTGAACCTGAGATGCTCAAAAATTGGGAGCAGAAAAATATTTATCAACAAATACGAGATGCGCGCAAAGGTGCAAAACGCTTTACTCTTCATGATGGCCCGCCATATGCTAATGGTGACATTCATATCGGTCATGCGGTTAATAAGATTCTTAAAGACATTATTATTAAGAGTAAAACGCTTTCTGGATTTGATGTGCCTTATGTTCCGAGCTGGGATTGCCATGGTTTGCCTATTGAACATCAAGTAGAAAAAAAGATAGGAAAAGCGGGAACTAAAAAAACTCATAAAGAATTTCGCGATGCATGTCGCGTATATGCCGGAAAGCAAATAGACAAACAAAGAGCTGATTTTAAACGCTTAGGCATCTTTGGCGAATGGGACGAACCCTATCGCACTATGGATTTTGGTTTTGAAGCAGACATCGTGCGCGCTATAGGCAGAATTTACTCCAAAGGCCATATCGTTCGCGGATTTAAACCGGTGTACTGGAGTGTTGTCGGTGGATCCGCGTTAGCAGAAGCCGAAGTTGAATATCAGGACAAAACATCATTTGCAATTGATGTGAAATTTAGCGTTGTTGATGAAAGTGCTTTTCTAAACAAGGTTAAAACTGCAGACAGTAAAGGGCCTATATCAGTAGTCATCTGGACCACAACCCCTTGGACATTACCTTCAAACCAAGCAGTATCGCTACATCCTGAATTAGATTATGTTTTAGTTGCATGCGAACACAATAATACTAAACAACGCTTGTTATTAGCAGACGCACTTCATGAAGCGTGTTTAAATAAATATGAAATTGACAACTATAAAGTAGTAGGGAAATGCAAAGGCAAAGATTTAGAAAATATACAACTACAACATCCTTTCTATAATAAGACAGTACCAATCATTCTCGGCGACCACGTTACCACCGAAACTGGAACCGGTGCTGTACATACTGCACCTGACCATGGCGTAGACGACTTCAATGTCGGCAAAAAGTACTCCATCGGTACATTAAACCTAGTTGATGACCATGGCGTGTTTAAAGAAGAAACTGAATTATTTGCTGGAGAACATGTATATAAAGTTGATGAAAAAGTAATTGAAACGTTAACGACTAATAACAGCTTAATTCATCAAACTAAATTCCAACATAGTTTCCCACACTGTTGGCGCACTAAAACACCTCTTATATATCGCGCTACTCCACAGTGGTTTATTAGTATGAACGCACAAAATCTACTAAGCACTGTAAACCAACAAGTCGAAAAAGTGGAATGGATCCCAGATTGGGGAAAAGCACGAATCGAAAGCATGTTAGCCAGTAGTCCTGATTGGTGTATCTCTAGACAAAGAACTTGGGGAGTTCCGATAACCTTTTTCATCGATAAAAATACTGAACAACCACACCCTAAAACAGCAGAATTTATAGAGAAAATTGCACAAAAAATTGAGCAAGATGGAATAGATGCTTGGTATGACCTTGATATAAATGAATTACTTGCTGATGAAGCTGGCCAATATAAAAAAGTAAACGATACATTAGATGTTTGGTTTGATTCTGGTGTGACGCATTATGCGGTTGCACAAAAACGTCTAGGTGTAGAACTAGACAGTGGCAATAAGGTAAATCTTTATTTGGAAGGCTCTGACCAACATCGTGGTTGGTTTCAATCCTCATTAAAAACAGCTGTAGCGATGTATGGCAATGCGCCATACGAACAAGTTCTCACACATGGCTTTGTAGTGGATGCAGAAGGTAAAAAAATGTCTAAATCCATAGGCAACGTCGTCGCACCACAGAAAATATGTAATTCAATGGGCGCAGATGTACTACGACTCTGG
>CAXMUG010000068.1:0-15176 GCA_964196535.1 uncultured Mycobacterium sp.
CGATTACAAATTTCCAACATACCTATGCAGAAGGCGATGACTTAGTTGTTATTGATTTGGTGGATGATGCAGAGAATCTGAAAGCAGATGATATTGCCTATATAAAAGAGATTGCGCTAAGTGAACCGTTACTTGTGCATCGTTTGGTTTCTGAATCATCTAAAGCGGCGGGTGTAAACGTCATAATTGAATTACCGGGTAAAAATGAAATTACTGAAGGGCCAGAAGTGGTGGAGTATACCCGCGAGATGGTGAGTAAGTTTGAGCAGGCTCATCCAGAGGTTGATGTGTACACCACTGGCATTGTAATGATGAACAATGCATTCCCGGAAGCCAGTATTAATGATATGAAAACGCTGGTTCCAATTGCATTTGCAGCGATCATCATAGGCTTACTATTCTTTACACATAGTTTTACAGGGACATTTTCAACCTTACTCGTCATTGTTTTTTCCATCATGACTGGTATGGGTGTGGCAGGATGGTTAGGGTTTAAGTTAACACCTCCATCAGCTTCTGCGCCGACCATGATTCTCACCCTTGCGGTGGCAGATTGTGTGCATTTCTTTACTACATTCTTACATTCCATGCGATCAGGAATGGGTAAACATGCGGCTATTAAAGAATCATTAAGGATTAATTTTCATCCCATATTTTTAACTTCTTTGACTACAGTTATTGGTTTCTTGAGCTTGAATTTTAGTGATGTGCCTCCGTTTCGCGATCTTGGCAACATTACAGCAATAGGTGTGACCTTTGCATTTATATTATCGATATTTTTCTTGCCAGCTCTGACTGCGATTTTGCCATTTAAAGTAAAGCAACGCGCGGATAGAAAAACAGTCTTTATGGAGAAAATAGCTGAATTTGTTATTGGTAACAGACGGGCGCTTTTATGGGTAATGGGTGCGATTATAATTGCGTTTGTTGCAATAATCCCTCGTAATGAAATTAACGATCGGTTTGTAGAATATTTTGATGAATCAATAGAATTTCGTCGTCATACAGATTATGTGACAGAAAGAATAGCAGGTTTATATACTATCCAATTTTCTTTGCAAGCAGAAGAATCAGGTGGGATTAGTGAGCCAGCGTTTTTAAACAAAATGGATGGCTTTACAGAGTGGTTACGTCTGCAGCCAGAAGTAAACCATGTAAATACAGTTTCAGACACATTTAAACGCTTGAATAAAAACATGCATGGTGATGATGCGAAAATGTATGCTTTGCCTGATAATCGAAATCTAGCGGCACAATATTTATTATTATATGAGCTATCTTTACCTTATGGATTAGATCTAAATGATCAAATCAATATTGATAAATCTTCTACACGTCTTGCTACAACATTAAAAAACTTAAGTACAGATGAAATGTTGGCATTCGAAGCCAGAGCAAGAGATTGGATAAGTCAGAATGCTTCAGATATAAGTATGATTGCATCAAGTCCTGCAGTCATCTTTTCGCATCTTGCAGTGCGAAATGTTTTTAGCATGATCGTTGGTACTTTAGTGGCATTGGCACTTATATCAATAATATTAATTTTTGCTTTGCGCTCGTTCAAGCTTGGTCTAATTAGTCTGATTCCAAATTTAGCGCCTATTGGCGTTGCATTTGGAGTATGGGCAATATTTGATAGTGAAATCGGTTTGGCATTGTCGGTTGTGGCGGGCATGACGCTTGGTATTGTTGTAGACGATACTGTGCATTTCATGAGTAAATACTTAAGAGCGAAGCGCGAGAAAAATCTCAATGCAACAGAAGCGGTACGTTATGCATTTTCTAATGTTGGTGTGGCGCTTCTCGTTACAACATTTGTCTTAGCAGCAGGGTTTTTAGTGTTGTCGATGTCTGCATTCGAATTGAATTCAGCCATGGGCTTGCTAACCGCAATAACAATTGTGATTGCGTTGATTATAGATTTCTTATTTTTACCACCTTTATTGATTGCTCTTGAGGAAAATCGAAATGAAAAAAATATGGCTCCTGAATTGCTTACTGCTAGCTAGTTCAAGTCTGTTTGTTTCTGCGTGGGCAGAAACTCCTGAGGAAAAAGGATTAGCTATTGCAGTTGCTGCTGACGAACGTGATACAGGATTTGAGTCACAAACAGCAGAAATGGTAATGACTTTGCGCAATCGTCAAGGACAGGAAAGTACCCGCTATATTCGTACTCGCACTTTAGAGATGCAGGGTGATGGCGATAAAACCTTATCCATTTTTGATCGTCCAGCAGATATTAAGAAAACAGCAGTGCTTACTTACAGTCATGGTTTAGAGCCTGATGATCAGTGGCTGTACCTGCCCGCACTGAAGCGTGTAAAGCGAATTAATTCGCGTAATAAATCAGGGCCATTTGTGGGCAGTGAATTTGCCTTTGAAGATTTAGGTTCGCAAGAAGTAGAAAAATATTCATATAAACATTTGCGAGATGAGCTATGTGGTGATTGGCAATGTCATGTTGTAGAACGTTATCCTGAATATGAATATTCTGGCTATACACGCCAAATAGGGTGGATCGATAAAGCTGAATACCGTGTGGTAAAGATTGAATTTTATGACCGAAAAAATGCGCCTCTAAAAACACTAAGCTATGCTGGTTATCAAGAATATGAGGGTAAGTTTTGGAGGCCGGATGAGATGTTTATGGAAAACCACCAAACGGGTAAAACAACAACTTTGAAGTGGTCAAACTATAAATTGAAAGCAGATATATCTGAACGTGATTTTAATTCAAACGCATTGCCGCGATTACGATAATCCTTCGATAGTTTTCTATGTTTACTGTAAGTAAGAATTTTTCTTACCTTTGTTTGGCGCTAGGTATATTTTTACAAATAATTTTGCATGCTGCCAATGCGGATGAAAATGAAAACGGTGTGTGGTCTGGTTATATCTCAGGACAAGGTCGTGGGTTTTGGCAAAGCTCGCAGTTTGATGACCAGCGTGATGGTGATTTATCGTTTGCAGTTGAACCAGAGTATTATAAAGACTGGAGTAATGGACTTCGTGCAATCACCTTCAAACCTTTTGCTCGTGTGGATTCAACAGACCCAGAACGCTCACATGTTGATATACGTGAAGCTCACTATTTGCATGTTGTAGGGGATTGGGAATGGCGAGTTGGCATAGCAATAGTATTTTGGGGTGTAACGGAATCTCAACACCTCGTCGATATTATTAATCAGACCGATTTAGTAGAAAACCTTGATACGGAAGACAAGCTTGGTCAACCAATGATTGAAACCACGTGGTTGCAAAATTGGGGTGCGCTACAGTTTTATGTGTTGCCTGGATTTCGTGAGCGGACTTTTCCTGGTCGTAAGGGTCGTTTGCGAACTGGGTTAGTGGTTGACACCGATGAAGAGGAATATGAATCGGGAGCAGAAGAGAACCATGTTGATTGGGCGTTGCGATTAAAAACTCAATTTGGACCAGTGGATTTAGGGTTATCACATTTTAATGGCACCTCGCGTGTACCAGAATTACGTACAAGGTTAAATTCAAATGGCAATATAGAACTTATTCCTTACTATGGTTTAATAAACCAGACTGGAGTAGATCTGCAAACCATAGTTGGTAATTGGACTTGGAAGCTTGAGTCTATCTTGCAGACTAAAAAAGGGCGGGATTTTGCTGCTGCAGTAGGAGGTTTTGAGTATACCTTTTATGGGGTTAGTGAGAGTCGTGCTGATTTGGGCGTGTTATCTGAATATCACTTTGATGATCGTAAGCAAGATGCGCCAGTCGTATTTCAGGATGATATTTTCTTAGGTATGCGTTATGTGCTAAATGATGCACAAGATACTGAAGTGCTTGCAGGCGGATTTTATGATTTTGATTACAGTAGTAAAAGCGTTCGCGTCGAGCTGCAACGAAGATTTAGTGACAGCTGGAAACTGGAGAGTGAATTACAAATGTTTAGCGATGTAGCGGGAGACGACCCGCTACATACATTTCATCGTGATGATTATTTTCAAGTTGATCTTGCATACTATTTTTAAATCGTCAATTATTTTTTAGATTTAGCCAACGCGATAGCTTTATCAATTTCAGCTCTACGTCCCTGATCTGCAAGCGGACGATCAGGTCGATCAGGTGCAGCCTTAGCTTTGTTTAAAGCCACAATAGCTTCGTCATAACGTTTTCTATCAATCAAATAGTCTCCATAGAAATAGTTTGAATCAATGCCATCAGGGTTAATTTCTAGAGATTTCTTTAAATGTTGTTCGGCTTTTTTATTACTGCCAAAGCCAATTGGAAATCCAGGAACTTTATAGTAAAGCGAACCTAAGCTTGTATGTGCTGAGCCATCTAATGCATTTGGATTGATTTTAATTGCAGCTTCAAAGTTTTTACGTGCTTTTTTCGCATATTTCAATGCTCCTGCGCCACCGCGAGCGCCAGCATAAGTGCTATTAACAATACCATCCCAAATTAATGCTTCTGCAGAGCCGGGGTTTGTTGATACAAATGCAGCGGTCTTTTGCGTTAGTGTTTCGAGAGCTTTTTTCTTGGTATCTTCTTGAGTTTGGTAATTAGCTTTAGCCCATTCATGTTGAATATCTAACAGCTGCTCATCAAACTGAGCGCTCATAGCAGCAAGCGGAGCTTGCAATAAGGTTAAAACAAGTAGGGTATAGAAAAAGTATTTTTTCATCATATGTACCTCAATTATAAATATTGTTTAATGATTGGTAGTTGTTTAGAAATGGCACCATCTACTATTGATGGAAAGACTCTATTGATGCGTGTAAATAATTTTTCTGGCCACCCTATGTATTTTTCCAGATTATTACTTTGAATCGCTTGTAAGATTATTTTTGCAACTTTCTCTGCACTATCCGTTTTAACTTTTAGCTCTTTATTCATTTGTTGAACTTTAGACCCATTCATTTCAGTGTTGGTTGTACGAGGAGAAACCATACCTATTTCTATATTAGTATCAGATAACTCTCTGCGTAGAGATTCTGAAAATCCGCGCAATCCAAATTTTGTTGCCGAATATACAGAAAAACCAGGAAATCCAATTGAATCTAAGCTAGAGCCTACGTTTATGACTTTAGCTTTATCTTGCTTAGCTAGCATCGGTAATAAAGCCTTAATTAATAAAATAGGCGCAACTAAATTAGCATTAACTTGCTGAATGACGTCTAGTTCAGACATATCAGTAATCGATGCAAACTGATTGCTGCCCGCACAATTTATTAGCGCATTCACATTGCAATTATTTGTACTTAGTGTGCTAATGATTTCGTTACGTCCTGATTGGGTTGTAATATCTGCTTCTATCTTGGTTAAATGACCATCAGCCTGGCTAAATAAAGCTTCTAGTTTCTGTTTATTTCGAGAGACTGCGAACACAGTTGTTTGATTTTCTAGTAACTGTTTGCATACTTCAGATCCAATGCCGCCAGTTGCACCAGTGAGCAAAACCCTCGTCTCATCTAATCTCATGTTTTATGCAACCTGTTCAAGCTTTGCATCTGCGAGTGGTAATGAGCGAAATATATTTGCATATAGAATGAATACAGCTTTAGCACAATGTATGACAGCTTGTTTGTCATCATCATCGTCTAACTTGTTCATTAAGTTTTCATAGAACTCAACATGTTTTATGTCCAGACTGCCATGGGAATTTAAGTAACTGAATGCGCGATCATCTAAATTTAATTTTTCTTGTATAATGGAAGCAGCATTGGTAGCCAGGATAATACTGGTGCCTTCAAGAACGTTCACCATGCCGAAAAAACCAACTGGATTTTTCCTTGCAGCAGTATCATAGGCATAGCTGACCATAAGTTCGGTTTCAAAATTTGGTTCAGAATTGCGTATTTTTTCTTTATCTATTCCGCAAGCTTCCAGGTCATTCAGAATCCATTCCTGGTGGCCTACTTCTTCTTCAATATACTCTGCAACCGCTTCACGTAACCACTCAAGTCGCTCAGGCAGGCGGGATCCGCAGGCCATAAGCAAAGGTACGGTATGTTTAACATGATGATAGGCCTGAGTAAGAAACGCTATGTAACTCTCTAGAGATACTTGTCCTTGCATGCACTGAGTAATAATAGGAGAACTCATTAAGTATCCTTGTTCTTCCTGTGTTGCTTGCTGAAGTTGCTTGAAAAATTCCATCTCTTGTCTCCTATGCTGTGGAAGCTTTACTGCTATATGAGTTTTTAGTATCTGTCAGTGATTGAATTTGGTTAGAGTACATATCATAAACTTTGGTTCGTTTTATTCTTCCATTTGAGGTTAATGTGTCTTCCAGAAAACTGAATGGTGAATCAGCAATAATATATCGTGAAACTTTTGCATAATCAGGTAAAGAATCATTTGAACGTGTAATACATTCTTCGATATCTTTTCTTTCTATACTGTTATCTGACAAGACAATCACCGCAATGTTAAATGGCAAGCTTTCGCCATAGACAACGGCTTGAGATATTTCCTTTTGCTCGAGCAAAGTTCCTTCAACCCATTCCGGGTTCACTTGGCGGCCAAATGAGGTGATAAACATATTTTTTTTACGTCCATGAATCGTAATATAGCCTTCGTCATCAATTTCGCCTAAATCACCAGTTGGATAAAACTCGGGCATTTCATCTTCTTGATGTAGATAGCCGAGCATATTGCTACCTGACACTTCGATCTCATTATCACTAGAGGTTCGAATTTGAATATGGGGTAATGCTTGACCAGAGCTTCCTACTTTGTTGTGGCCTGGTCTATTCAATGTTGTAACTGAACAACCCTCAGATAAACCATAACCCTCATATACAGGAAGTCCTAGTTCATGAGCGCGTTGTAATAGTGAGCTACCCACTTTTGCACCGCCCACAGCAATAAATTTTAGATTGGATGGTTTAGGAAACCCTGCTTCATAACCCGTTACCATTACATTTAAAAGTTCCGGTACTAGAATAATGCTTTCAGGGCTGTATTTAGCAATTGTAGTCAAGAATTTTTGTGGATCTAAGTCACTTGCACCACCGAATCCAAGTTCGATTAACGAGGGTAGTGCGACAGATGCACCTATCGATAAGGGCGCCCAAACTCCTGCAATATTTTCTAGTAAAGTGCTTAGGGGTAGAACGCAAAGATGTTTTTCAATTTCAAGTGGTCGAAGCACTGTGCTTAAACTATTTGCTACATCTAGTTGCGCACGAGCATTTAGACATACACCTTTAGGTGTGCCCGTAGATCCCGATGTATAAGTAATTTTTGCAAGTCCACTTGGGTAGTGTACTTTATTGGAGGTGCTTCTCTGGTACATTTCAAAGCCATTGTCATCTTTTTCAATGGGCTGTTCTTGGAAAAGACTAAGTATCGGTTGTTCATTTAGCTGGCAATGAGTAATAAGAAGGTCAGCGCCTACATCTTCAATCATATGGCTCAACTGCGCTTGTGAAAAAAAGGTAGGTAAAGGAACAATCGGGATGTTGCATAGATGTGTGGCTAGGTCAGCAATTACCCATTGAAAACAATTATCCAAATACAATGCAATACATTGAGAGTCCAGTTTTTTTATGAGTGATGCAAGGTGCTGCACACTCCGATGTACATCCTCATAGCTCATGGCTCCATGGCTTGAAATAAGCGCAGGTAGAGAGCTCTTAGGTGTCGACAATAACTCTAAGATATTCATCTCAATACAAGCTTACAAAAGTCTTTCGTCTTTGAGTTGGTTAAAGCCCCAATCAATACTACCAAACATCACTTGTGGGTTATTATCATAATAGGTTCCCCAATCACCGTTGGTATTATTACGCAAGCGTGTTATATCAGCTGGTCCGATTGTATGAGGTGTGAGTCCCAAGCGGAGAAAAGAATTTAATAACCCTTGGGTGGCGGTAAACCCTACCCAACGAAAGCCGCTTTCATGCAGCATTTCAGTTAAACGAATAATAGCAAGTCGCGCATAGCCATTTGCTGCACAAGTTAGGTTTCCAACTTCAACAATTTGATCTCTTGGCACATCGAAACCGCAGTGCTCAGAAATGTATGCATCTAGAGGCCGATCTAAATATTGTTCGAGAAATAATTCACCACTGTCAGCACTTCTATAGCCAACAGCTGCACGCACTTTCTTTGCTTTGTTGATAATGGAAACAAGGTTCGGCATAAACTCAGTGATGTGTGCATTGTGGTGCTTAAGAAATTCTGCTTTCATAAACTCTTTTGTGGCATTGGAGCTTGGATCAGCGCTTTTGTTTATAAAAGTAATAAACTGAGTTTTATCTCTAGTTAAAGACTGAATAGGGTTTTCAAATTGCAGGTTGGTTGCTGTTTGCATGCTGTTTACACCTCTTGCTACGTCCATGAATATCTCATTACTTCAAATTTTTGATTCTGAAGTAAAAGGATATGCACGAGGGTGTGTACCATGTGTAAATGATTTGTGGGCAAAATGTATACAGCAACAAATAAAGTTACTGTTAGGGGTTTTTTAGGGCGATTATCTAGAAGCTAACCGATGCTGTGCTGCCTATATTAGGGTTTCTGAATATAGAGATATTCCAACCGTAACGATCACAAATGCGCTTACATATATATAGGCCGAAACCATAACCGCTGCTATCTTCGCCTTTAAAGCCACGTTCAAAGGCATGGCTTATGGTTTCTTGATCAATACCACTTCCTGTGTCAATAACCTCAAGTTTATTATTGTTAATCTTAATTTGAATATTGCCCTGCTTTGTATGTCGTAGCGCATTATTCAATAAATTGCTGATGACAATTTGCACGTGGCTTTTTGGAGCATTAACTTGGATTTGCTGATCCACTGAAACTTTGAGTGTTATGTCTTTGCCTTGTTCGGCATGTTTATAAGTATCAACAATGTTATAAGTCAATTGAGCAATGTCTGTTTTTTGAGCAGGATTATAACTATTCGGCATGTCTTCTCGTGCTAAAAACAACAAAGCGCTAATTAGATTAGTCATTTCATTAGCACTCTTTTTGATTTGATCAACATACTTCTTTGCGCTGCTAGGAAAGTCTTTATTTGTTTCTAATAACTCGGCTGAAGTAGAAATTACGGACAGCGGCGTGCGCAGTTCATGGCTTACCGTGGAAGTAAATGATTGCTCACGTTCAACAAAACCATCGAGTCGTTCCATATAGCGGTCAAAAGATCTGGCAATTAAACCCACTTCTACATCGCTATAGTCTTCAGCAAGGCTGATATTTCGCATGTTGGGATCTAAACTTCCTACTTGTTCAGCAAAATTCCGTACTGGGCGAATAACTTTTCTTGAAAGCCAATATGTAACCCATATGGCGATAATGAATACGCTCGCTATCGCAATTAGAATAACTCTACTCAAGATATGTTCTTGGGTTTCAATATCGGTGATGTCGAAGACTAAATATTTTTTTATTCCATCAAATTCCTTAATCGCAACATGATAGCTGCGCTCATTAAATTCAATATCATGATGAAAGCCTGCATCTAATTTTTTAAACACATCTGGGATGTCGTCTGCAGATGAAAATTTTGCAAATAGATTCTCTTTAATTAAAGCTGAATCACTATTCGATAAAACATTGTTTTGCTCTGATGCATAAAGATTTTGGGCGGCATAGCTATCAAGCATCTCCAAGAGCTTGTATTCCATATGGTCAAAAGCGAAAAAGAAAACGATGCCAAGAATACAAACTCCAATTGTAATTACACTTAACATTGCCAGGGCAATGCGCGCGCCTAATGTATTGACTTTACTCATCGCCATTAGAGATTCTATACCCAATTCCATGCACAGTATGCACAAGCTTTTTATCAAATGGCTTGTCTAAGGAATTACGAATATTGTAAATGTGTGCTCGTAATGGGTCGCCATCAGGAGGTGAGTCACCCCAAATTTCGGTTTCTAACTCTTGTCTTGTCACAACACGATGAGAATTTTGCATTAGATAGACCAAGATACGCATCGTTGTGGGTTTAAGTTTAATGATATTGTTTGCGCGCTTAACAGTATATGTCTCAAGGTTAACTTCCATGTCTTCTATAGAGAGCACTGGATTATCGAACTGTCGACTTGCACGTCGGTGTAAAGCCACTAATCTCACTTCAAGTTCTTGTAGTGAAAATGGCTTGATTAAGTAGTCATCCGTACCGGCTTCAAAACCCTCTACAACATCTTCTAAGGCATCTCTGGCAGTAAGCATAAGAATGGGTATGTTCTCTAAGGCCGATTCACGTATCTTGCGGCAAACTTCTAGTCCATTCATGCCTGGCAACATTAAATCAAGGATGATTACACTATAGTTATTGGTAACCGCTAAATGTAGCCCAGTTAAACCATCCGCAGCAAAATCAACGGTATGATCTTTTGCTTCTAAATAGGTCCCAATATTGGTTGCTATTTCAGAATTATCTTCAACAATTAAGACATGCATGGTACATTTTGTTCATGTTTAAGACCTCTAAGTCTACCTATAAAAATGTAGATAATATGTAAACAGATCATCTATTTGTATGTAAATCCCTATCAATTCATATACATAATTGTATACGTATTGTTTGCATTTAATCATTTATATTAAACGTATTGTAAGACTTTAAAGAACACTGAAATGCGAATAATTGTTTTGTTGCTTGTCTTTTCCTGCCTGTTCCCCACCCAATCCTATTCAAGAGAAAAAGAATTATTAGATTTTAGCGGTGATGTGAGATTTGGTGCATTTGGCAGAGATCGTGACGGTAGAGATGGCACAGATTCGCGTAGAGATGAGCTACGGTTACGCGCGCGTGCAGGAGTTCAGCTTAATTTTACGGATTCCTTTACTGGAAAATTACGATTTGCCGGACGTTATAGCTCGGATGATCGTTTTAATACCTACCACTTTGAAGTTTTCGAAGCCATACCAGGTAATGATGGATTGCGTTTAGGTGATTCGACTATCGATGAATTTTATTTACGCTATGCGCCTAATGAAAAATTTGATATTCGACTAGGACGGTTTCAAACTAAATTTGAATTAGAAGGTGTTGCTAAAAAGGCACTCTCTAGAAATGACAGTCCCAATACAGATATCACTTGGACCGATGGTGTGCATGTGAAATACACTATTCCCAGTGGTTGGGATCTGCATGCAATTTTGCAACGCAGCACAGATGAAGGTCCTACTACAGTTCGTCGAAGTCCGCTCAATTTTGAAGAAGAAGATAGTCATATCACGTATTACTTGGGTGCAGAGAAAAAAGACAAAAACAAAACTATCATTCAGAAAGGTATCGATATCACGCATATTCCCGATGCACTGCAACGCGATGGAAATGCTACGGGTAGTATTGAGGATTACACTGCAGTAAGTAGTCGACTAGCGATGCAATGGCCATTAGGTAAGTCGGGAACTAAATTTCTTTGGGGTAATGAAGTGGGCTATGCGTTTAACACACCACGAAAATCAGCAATTAGTACCGGTGGCGAAAAAGATACTAGCGGCTTAGCTGTTCAGACAACCTTCAATTTTATAGACATTTGGCCTAAACATAGTGTTGGCATAGTCTATGCGCAAGCTCGCGGAGGCTGGTTAATTTCTGGCGATTTTGGAAATAACCAGGAACTTGTTGCAACGAGATATAAATGGCAAGTTACTAAAAACCAAAAACTTGAAGCACGCATTCGCAATAGAGAAGATATTGATAAGCACACTAATGCGGAGCGAAAACGCAGTGAGTGGGATTACTATTTACGCTATACAATAAAATTCAAATAGATGAGTCAAGTAAAAAGTCACCTTGTACTTATCATTTTTGTTGTTCTTGGGTTGCTCGCTGGATGCGTTTCTTCAGACTACAAGGCAGTAAAGAATCTTGCAGAGTTAAAAGTATCTTTTGTAGATTCAAGCTGGGATGGAAATAAAATTCCCGAGGGGCAGCACTGCAAAAAATTTGGTGGCGATGGTTCAACACCGTCTCTAAAAATTGAAAATATTCCTTCTGAATCAAATGCTGTTATCGTAGAGTTCAGTGATCGAAGTTTTTTTCTAATGAATCATGGCGGACATGGAAGCATTGGTATGTGGTTAGAGAGTCAGCAAACAGCAGTTGTTATGCCATCCGTAGCTGGAGAAACTACAATTGTTCCGGATAAGGTATTTATAGAGAAGCAACACCGTGGCACTAGAGGCAAGGACGGTGCTTATTTGCCTCCTTGTTCTGGCGGTAGAGGTAATCATTACTATGCAGAAGTAAAAGCCGTGTTTAAGGATGAGATAAACAAGAAAGAATCAAAATTATTAGGAAGTGGGGAGGTATATCTAGGCGAATACTAGCTATTTAAAAACAATATTCAAAATTGCTAATTAGCATCAGCTGAAAAATATTTAGAGCCTATATAAATCTATATGCAATCTATTATATGTTCTGTAATCGTTTTTATAATAAAGTTTAAAAAAATTGATGTTATCGTGAATCAAGCCATTGCATGTATTCATGCACGCCTTGTTCAACACTATAAAAAGGATCGGTATAACCAGCATTGCGTAGTTTAGATACATCTGCTTGTGTGAAGCTTTGATAACGGCCAATCAGTTTCTTGTCAAATGGAATGTATTCAATTTCACCCTTGCCGTAATAAGCAATAACCGCATTCGCAACATCATTAAAGGTCTGACATTTACCGGTTCCTACATTAAAGATGCCAGAAATTTCAGGATGATCTAGGAACCAAAGATTCACTTTGACGGCATCGCCAACATATATAAAGTCTCGTCGTTGGTTGCCATTATCATAATCTTCATTTGATTCAAATAACTTGGCTTTCCCTGTTTCAAAAACCTGATTACGAAATCGGTAAGCAACGCTTGCCATATAACCTTTGTGCTGTTCACGGGGTCCGTATACATTGAAATAGCGCAAGCCTACTATTTGAGATTCTGTATCATGAATTAGGCTGCGTACGTGGTTATCAAATTGATGCTTAGTTTCTGCATATAAATTCAAGGGTTCTTCGTATTCAGCGTCTTCATAAAATTTATCACCACCTCCATATACGGCTGCGGATGATGCATAAATAAGTGGAATCTTTTTTCTTAGGCAAAAATTAAGTAGCTCAACAGAATACTCATAATTAATTGAAAATATATATTCACGATCAGTTTCAGTTGTGTCGGAACAAGCCCCTTTATGAAAAATAGCATCTATTTTCCTACCTGTTTTTTCGTAGCTTTTTAAAAAAGATTGTAGTTCTTTAATGGGGATTAGGTCTTGTATTTTACAATCCGAGAGGTTTGATGCAGCTGCATCATTTTTGATATCGTCAACTACAACCACATCTTCAATGCTTCGGTCATTTAATGCTTTGACTATATTGCTGCCTATAAATCCTGCGCCGCCAGTAACTACGTACATAATATTATTGTTTATTATTCCAATTTATGGATGATTGTAAGTTGCTATAACTTTATCTAGTTTATTATTTACATCCCTGATCTGGATCAGGTCCATTGCACCAAGGCGTTCAATTTTAGTGCCCCACTTAATTTCGGCTGCTGATTTATTTAAAAACTTTTGGGCTACTTCATCATACTTATCAACGCACCATGGCTCACTTAAGTAGGGACGAGCACGTGCCGGATTGGTTGCGGCATAGAGGCCAATGGCGGGTATGCCCATAGCTGTTGCCATATGCCCTGGGCCAGAGTCAGGGGTAAGAACAACTTTTGATTGACCAACTAAAGCCAATAGCTGCTTTAAGTTTGTCATCCCAGCCAGATTAACTGCAGTTGATCTCATTCTTTGCTGAATATCAGCGGCCATTTCTATTTCTTCTTTTTTTTGGCTTCCTGTAATTAAGACCTGCATTCCATGTTCATTAACTGCATAGTCTGCAACTTCTGCATAACCACTAGCATTCCAACTGCGAATAAGATGGCTAGAGCAGGGGCTTATAAGTAATACAGGTCGTCCCTTGCAAATATTTTCAGCGTAATCATTATCTTCTTGGCTTAGTGGTATGTCCCAAATAAGTTTTCGTTCATTGATACCTAATTTTTCAATAAAGTTAAAAAATGAATCCATAACATGCTGATTGCCTGGCGTTATTTGCGTGTTTATAAAATATCGATGTAGATCTTTTGATCTTGCGTTATCGTAACCGAGCCTGATTTTAGCTCTAATTGCTAAACTAGCAATATGTGCACGAAATGAATATTGCATCAACATTAGCACATCGAAGCTTCGACCTTTAAGGCCTGCAAATAAATTTTTTTGCGCACTTAGACCTTTAGATTTATCAAGAACTATAAATTCAATACCTGCTATGTCACCAAGCAAAGAATATTCAGCTTTACCAATAATCCAAGTTATGGTTGTTTCAGGCCAAGCGTATTGAACAGTGCGAACTACTGGTAATGCATGAAGCACATCACCAATGGCTGAAAGTCTAAGAAGGCAAATAGAATTTGGTGTGATCATACAATATTTTAGATTACAACTATTTTATAATAATCTAGCACTTTATAATAGAAGCTTGGTTGGAAAAGAGATCTTGCTGTGAGTACAGCTTAAAGCTTAATACCTGTTAAGCGTTCACACGCTTCAAGATATTTTTCACTGGTATTGTCGATAATTTCTTGTGGAAGTTTTGGCCCGGGTGCTTGTTTGTTCCAATCTAGAGTTTCTAAATAGTCACGCACATATTGTTTGTCATAGCTTTTTGGGCTTTCGCCAACAATATAAGTATCTTGTGGCCAGAAACGTGATGAATCAGGGGTGAGCGCTTCATCAATTAAAACAATTTCATCGTTTTCATCTAAACCAAATTCAAATTTAGTATCCGCAATAATAATGCCTTTTTGTAATGCATATTCTGCAGCTTCTTTATAAATATCTATGCTTAGGTCACGTACTGATTCGGTAATTTCTTTTCCAACTAAATCTATTATTTTCTCAAAGCTCACATTTTCATCGTGATCGCCAACCGCCGCTTTAGTTGAGGGTGTAAATATAGGCGACTCGAGTTGCTGTGCTTGTTCTAAGTTTGGTGGGAGCGACACGCCACAAATAGAACCTGCACTTTGATATTCTTTCCAGCCGGATCCTATAACGTACCCACGGACAATTGCTTCAAAGGGCAGTGCTTTGAGCTTGCGAACAATAACACTTCTATTTTTAAGTATTTCTAATTCTTGTTCATCTTTAATGACATCATTTAATCTGATAGTGC
>CAXMUG010000069.1:0-19186 GCA_964196535.1 uncultured Mycobacterium sp.
AGGCACACCCACTACAATTACATCTGCATCGGAAACATTAATTTCTTGCAGCAACTGATATTCATCAATAATGTTTAGTGCTTGTGCAGCAGCTAATCTTTGCGCATCTCTACCAACACCCACAATCGATCGTGCAAGGCCGTGTTGCCTTAAATCTTTTGCCAGAGAAGCATTAATTAAGCCCACACCAATAAGGTACACTTTATTAAACATATTTATTAGCGAATTATTTTGAAGGAAAAAACGATTTTTTTATAGTACCGCACAAGGATACGAGCCAAGCACCTTGAGCAAGCCTGCCTCTGCTTTTAATTCCGCCACACAATTTTTAATTGTGTCATTTTTAATATGACCCTCAAGATCCAGAAAGAAAACATATTCCCAATTCACACAATGCGAAGGCCTAGACTCGATTCTCGTCATGCTTACATTATATTTCGCTAGCGGTTGTAATAAACTATAGAGCGCACCAGGCTTGTTACGTGCGGAAATCAATAAAGTGGTTTTATCATCATCCGTAGGCTCTACATTTTGCTTACCAATGATTAAAAATCGAGTGGTGTTATCGGGCGAATCTTCAATATTTTTATTCTGTATCGTTAAATCGTAAACAGATGCAGCTGTTTCACTAGCTAGCGCAGCTGTATTTTTTTCATTTGCAGCCCGTTTTGCCGCATCGGCATTACTACTCACTGGCACGCGTTTAACACCCGGTAAATTTGTCTCTAACCATTTTTTACATTGCGCTAATGATTGCTGATGTGAATATAAAATTTGGATGTCAGAAAGTTTTTCCGCATTACTTAATAAATGCTGATGCACTCGCAACTCCACTTCGCCGACAATACTTAAGGTGGATTCTAAAAACATATCCAAAGTACTGTTCACAATGCCTTGAGTAGAGTTCTCGATGGGCACTACACCATAATTGGCATTATCCGATTCAACTTCGCGGAATACATCATCAATGTTATTAGTTGCAAGAGTTTGAACCGAGTGACCGAAGTGCTTGTATGCCGCTTCCTCAGTAAAAGTTCCTGATGGCCCTAAAAATGCCACTTGCAATCTTTGCTCTAGCGCCAAACAAGCTGACATTACTTCACGAATCAGCCTTGCCATCTCCTCATCAGAGAGAGGTCCTTGATTATGCTTAAGTACGCTTTTAAGCACACTCGCCTCTCGATCAGGTCTATAATAAAGACCACCCTCGCCTGATTGCGCTTTTACCTGGGCAATCTGCTGGGCCAATCTTGCTCGCTCGCTAATAAAATCGAGCAGCTGGCGATCTACCGCATCAATTTGCTGCCGTAAGTCTGATAGTGTTTTTTTATTCATAAAGCATGTAATTAGGTGTCACAGTAATGCACTACAGAATAGAGGTTTTGCAAATAACGCGCTACCTTATATAGCAAAGAAGAATACTACAACTATGCTGGTTACCAGAATTTCTGAACTCGCTATAGACATGAAACTAAAAAAGCACTTTGCTGAGCCATTAATACAATTATAGTCCTTGAATCAATACAGCCACCAACCCTCATTTCACCTAGTCGATGCGCTTGAATGCTTAGTGTAACAAATTGATTTAATTCATCTATAATCAAACTTCGACGAAAATAAATATATTCATCCATTTTTTTAATGCCTTATAACCCTTTAGATATTTTTGAAATTCGTGATAATGCTTTATGTATTTCTGGCAAAAGTATTGCAGAACTAGATTATTCAGGAATCAAACCACCCTGCTATATATATTCGAAACAAGTAGTTGCGAAAAAGATCAAACTGCTTAGGGACACTCTTCCTAAATCTATTAAGATTCATTACTCGATTAAAGCTAATCCTTTGCCAGCGCTAGTCAGCTTCATTACAGACTATGTGGATGGCCTTGAAGTGTCATCTATGGCAGAAATGAAAATAGCACTTGCTACTGGTATAGATAGCTCAAGCATTTGTCTAACCGGGCCTGGAAAAAGTTATGAAGAATTAGAAATCGCAGTAAAAAACAATATTGTAATCAGTGCAGAGTCAAGTCTTGAATTGCAGAGATTGGATGAAATCGGTACTGAAATCATGCACAAACCTTCAGTACTGATACGCATAAATCCCACCTACACTCAAAAACGTGCGGGCATGAAAATGGCAAGTGGCTCTAGTCAATTTGGCATCGATGCTGAACAAATCCCTGAACTACTAAATTGGGTAAAAGACTCGTGTATTGATTTACATGGCTTTCATGTTTACAGCGGTTCACAAATACTTGATGCAGAAGCCATAAATTTTTCACAGAAAAAAACAATCGAGCTAGTCAAAAAAATTACTTCTGAATATAACAAACCCATTAAAACTATCAACATGGGCGGTGGCTTTGGCATCCCTTACTTTTCAAAACACACTCCATTAGACCTAAATTCTGTAGCAAAAAACATGCAGGCATTATCACCTACAATAGAAACTATACACTCTGAACAACCAATCAATACAATTGTTGAACTAGGTCGATATATTGTTGGCGAAGCTGGAATCTATGTTTGCAAAGTTGTTGATAAAAAAATATCAAGAGGGAAAACTTATTTAATTACCAATGGCGGTATGCATCATCAACTAGCAGCATCAGGTAATTTAGGCCAAAGAAATAGAAAAAACTTTCCCGTTTATATTGCAAATAAAATCAACTCGCCAATTATGGAAGTTGTAAATATTGTAGGAAAACTTTGCACGCCTCTTGATCTTCTTGGTGATAATCTTGAGTTAAGCAAAGCCGAAGTGAGTGACTACATTGTGATATTACAATCTGGCGCTTATGGATATACCGCAAGCCCTATCAACTTCTTAAGTCAGCCTAAAGCCAATGAGCACCTTATGTAAAGATAATAAGCTAGCAGTGATTAAATTTTCTGTAAGCGGATTAATAAATTGCTTAATCGCACCAGCAAGTATAAAACATCAGTTCATACATCATTCGGATTACTTATATCCAAACCATTCCCTCTCAGACACAAATTCAAGCACTATATCTCTTTATGGTTTGTATGCTAGTAATTAAAATTACATAATTCTTAAGCGAATTCAATTATTTTGGCACAGCTAATAACTGCTATCTTCTAGCCACACATAAACCTAAAGCTAACTATAATCATGCTATCTAATAAAATTAAAATTGCCGTCATCGGACTAGGTTATGTTGGTCTACCACTGGCAGTTGAATTTGGCAAACAATTCCCAACATGTGGCTTTGATATAAGCAACAAAAGACTAGAAGAATTAGATAACGGCTTTGATCGAACATTAGAAGTTACGAACGAAGAACTTAAAAATTCTACCAAACTACAATTTACTGGCAATACTGACGATCTAAAATCGTGCACAATTTATATTGTGACCGTACCTACTCCAGTAAATAAACATAAAGTTCCAGACCTGTCTACTATTAAGCAAGCATCAAAAATTGTTGGTAGTGTTCTAGAAACTGACAACATCGTAATCTACGAGTCGACAGTTTACCCTGGCGCTACAGAAGAGTATTGCGTGCCAATTTTAGAACACGAGTCTAATTTGAAATTTAACACTGATTTTTACACCGGCTACAGCCCCGAACGTATCAACCCTGGTGACAAGGAACACAAACTTACTAATATTAAAAAAGTTACGTCAGGCTCGACTCCAGAAATTGCAGACATTATCGATCAGTTATATCAGCAAATTATTCAAGCTGGCACGCATAAAGCTAGCAGCATCAAAGTAGCAGAAGCGGCAAAAGTAATCGAAAATACTCAGCGCGATATAAATATCGCCCTTATTAACGAGCTCTCACTGATTTTTAATCGTCTCGGAATCGATACCCTAGAGGTTCTTGAAGCAGCGGGTACAAAATGGAATTTTTTGCCTTTTAGACCAGGATTAGTGGGTGGCCATTGCATCGGAGTAGACCCTTATTATTTAACCTACAAAGCAAAAGAAGTTGGCTACAACCCTGAAGTAATCTTATCTGGAAGACGCATCAATGACGGAATGGGTGCTCATGTTGCAGAATACGTCATTAAACTCATGCTCAAAAAGAAAATGCATGTAGTTGACGCAAAAGTTCTAATCCTCGGGTTCACTTTTAAAGAAAATTGTCCAGATTTTCGCAACACACGTGTAATTGATATCGTAAATGAATTTACTTCTTACCATTCTCAAGTAGATATTTACGACCCATGGATAGCGCTTGATGAAGCTAATGCCGAATATAACGCTTCATTCTTGCCCGAACTTCCATCAAGCGAGTATGATGCGATTATACTTGCAGTGAATCATGATGAATTTAAAACCTTAGGCGCAGAAAAGATACATGCTCTAGGCAAAGAGAACCATGTTTTATTTGACGTTAAGAATGCACTACCAAAAGACCAAGCAGATGGCCGCCTCTGATTCAATTAATCTATAATCGATTAAATTTAAAACTAAAGTAAAGTTAATATATGAAAATTGCTGTTACCGGCTCAGCTGGGTTTATTGGCTCTTCCGTTTCGATGCATTTGTTAAATCGTGGTGACGAAGTTTTAGGTATCGATAATCTTAACGATTATTATGATGTAAATTTAAAATTAGGCAGACTTGAAAGAGTTAAAGCATATGACAAATTTACTGAAGCGCGTATCAATCTAGAAGATAAAGATGCAATCTTAGATGCAGTATCAAAATTTAAACCACAGCGAGTTATCAATCTGGCTGCACAAGCGGGCGTACGTTATTCAATAGAAAATCCATCTGCTTATGTTGACACCAACCTTGTAGGGTTTTGCAACATCTTGGAAGCCTGCCGACACCATGGCGTCGAACATCTTGTATATGCATCAAGTAGTTCTGTCTATGGCGCAAACACAAAAATGCCTTTTTCAGTACACCAAAACGTTGACCACCCCTTAAGTTTGTATGCCGCAACCAAAAAAGCTAACGAACTGATGGCGCATGTCTATAGCAACTTGTATGGCCTGCATACAACAGGGTTGCGATTCTTTACTGTGTATGGGCCTTGGGGTCGACCCGATATGGCCTTATTTCTGTTTACAAAAAACATCTTGGCCGGCAAACCTATTGATGTGTTCAATTATGGCAACCATCGTCGCGACTTTACGTATATAGATGATATTGTAGAAGGTGTAATTCGCACCTTAGATAAGCTGCCAGAAAAAAATGCATCCTGGGATAGCAATAATCCGGATAGCGCAAGCAGTTTTGCACCCTATCGGCTCTATAATATAGGTAACAATGCACCTGTAGAGCTCAGTCACTACATCGAAGTTTTAGAAGACTGCCTTGGCAAAAAAGCCGAGCGCAACCTGCTTCCATTACAGGCTGGAGACGTACCAGACACATATGCTGATGTTGAAGCTTTAGTGCAAGATGTTGATTACAAACCAAATACTACTGTTGAAGTGGGCATCCGAAACTTTGTAGATTGGTATCGAGAATTCTATAACGCCTAGATTCTCCCCCGGCATGTGCTCTATCAAAAATTGGCCCTTGTTCGCAAACAAAGGCTTAGGTATTATTCCCTTATAAATTTTATTGTTTAATTAGTAATTAATTGATTTTATTAATTAAATCTTCAATTAGAATCGCGTCTTTAAAACTTAATGTAGGAGAGAGCCTCTCATGCAACTAGTCAATATTCTGCTTACTATCGGGCTGATCATACTTGTTTCAGGTATTACTGTTCTTGCGCTATGCGCTGTGATTGCATCTTCAAGATCCGAACAAACTTTCTTAGCAAGTCGTAACCAATTAAACCAGGAAGAACGCCGTAAAAATACTGCTAACAGGTTCCCTTTAACCTGTGCAGATGGGACTATAGTTTATTTCGATCGACGTTTACAAACCTAACAAATTGTAATCACACGTGACTTAATTCAAAGTCACGCATAAATTCTAGCAGCTGGACAACTCCCTGCTGTGGCATTGAGTTATACATACTAACGCGCGCACCCCCAACAGACTTATGTCCGCGTAACCCTAGTAGTTGATGACTTCCCGCTTGTTGCAGAAATATGTCTTGCAAGCTTTTATCTTTAACTTTAAACGGAATATTTATCTTCGAGCGGTCCTCAAACCTAACTTTGTTCTCATAAATTTCACTAGCATCAATCACATCATACAAAGCTTTTGCTTGCTGCAGTCCTCGTTTATTCATTTCCACTGCACCGCCTTCTTCTTTAAGCCAATTTAACATCAAACCTAAAACATAAATAGCAAAGATCGGCGGAGTATTCACTAATGATCTGGTTTCGAAACATTTTTTATAGTCAAAAATTCTAGGCACATTTCCACAAACGTTATCTAGTAGCTCTTTTTTAACTATCACTACACATAAACCTGCCACTCCTAAGTTTTTCTGTGCACTAGCATAAATTAAACCATAGTTCTTTACCTGAATAGGTCTAGTTAAAATCGAAGAGGTCATATCACAAAATAATGTTGCATCTTGCGCGTTGAAATTTTTCATTCCAGCAATATCATTAACTACCCCGTTAATGGTTTCATTATCACAGTAATGTATATAGCTCGATTGCTGTTTTAAGCCCCATTCTTCTATTGATCTAATAGCAGTCTCTTCTGATTCAACAAGTGCTTGTATTACATTTATATCAGCAAATTTTTTCGCCTCTTCACTTGCTTTTAACGACCACTGCCCGGTGCAAACATAGTCAGCACTATTGCCTTGTTGTAAAAAATTTTGCGGCAGCATTGAAAATTGTGCAGTCGCACCCCCATGCAATAACAATACCGCATAATTATCAGGTATTTCCATTAATTCGCACAATAAACTTTCTACTTGATCCAGTATTTCGATAAATACTTCGCTGCGATGTGATAATTCAAGCACCGACAATCCTGAACCTCGGAAATCCACTAGCTCATTTTTAATTTCATTTAAGACAACTTTTGGCAAAGTTGCAGGGCCAGCACCAAAATAAAAGGTTTCTTGCATAGTAAAGACAGAAGGCTAATCTATAAGTAAAGGTTTATAAAAAGAACTAGCTTAAAAGAGAAAAATACTTAGAAAGAAATTCTAAACAAGTACAAATCTAAAAAACCTATTCGCTAGAAGATTCATCATCCTCGATTAACCCTTCAGCTTGGCCGTCATCCTGAGATAAGTTCTCAATCCTCTCAACTTCAACCAACCGCTCTTCTTCAGAAAGACGGATTAGTCGCACACCTTGCGTATTACGACCCATTTGCGAAACATCTTTAACAGGTGTTCTGACCAGAGTTCCGCTATCGGTAATCAACATAATTTCATCATCATCGGATACTGCAACCGCTCCAACAACATTACCATTACGCCCTGATGTTTGAATTGCGATAACACCTTGACCGCCACGTTTTTGCACTGGGTATTCATCCATCGCTGTGCGTTTACCATAACCATTCTCGGTTGAAACCAACACATCCGTGGAACTCATACTTTCTTTAATGGTAATCAAAGAAACAACTTGCTGGCCATCTGCTAACTTAATACCGCGCACTCCTGTTGCATTACGACCCATCGCGCGCACATCGTCTTCTTTGAAACGAATCGCCTTGCCTGTATCACCTACTAATAATATGTCTGTATTGCCATCGGTCACTTCAACCCCAATTAGCTGATCATTCTCACGCAAATCGACCGCCAAAATACCACTAGCACGCGGTCTTGAGAATTCGGTTAATTTAGTTTTCTTAACCGTACCACTGCTTGCAACCATCACTATATAGGCGTCTTCACTGTATTCTTTTACCGGCAATACAACATTTATGCGCTCATCTTCTTGCAATGGCAAAAGATTAACAATGGGTTTACCTCGCGCAGTACGCCCAGCTTGCGGTAAAGCATAGACTTTTAACCAATACACTTTGCCACGACTGGAAAAACATAAAATCGTATCATGCGTATTAGCAACGAAAAGTTGATCAACAAAATCTTCGGCTTTAACGGATGTAGCCGCTTTACCACGACCGCCTCGACGTTGAGCACGATAGATATCTAACGGCTGTGACTTCGCATAACCCGCATGCGACAAGGTAACGACTACTGTTTCTTCAGGTATCAGGTCTTCCATGGTGAGATCAGCCTGTGCATCAGTTATCTCAGTACGACGCTCGTCGCCATATTGATCACGAATTTCTGCAAGCTCTTCACGTATCACTTTCAACAAGCGTTCTGGATCTTGAAGGATATCTAAAAGATCTATGATCTTTTCTAAAAGATCACTATAGTCACTAACGATTTTATCTTGCTCTAAACCAGTTAGACGATGCAAACGTAAGTCTAAAATCGCCTGCGCTTGTGTAGGAGAAAGATAATACTCACCATTATGCATACCACACTTTGCATCAAGACCGTCGGGCCGCGATGAATCAGCACCGGCACGATCTAACATTTTGATTACGACGCCTGGCTTCCAAGGTTTTACAACTAATTTTTCTTTGGCAACCGCAGGACTTTCAGATTTTTTAATTAACGCAATAATTTCATCAATATTAGTCAGCGCAACTGCCTGGCCTTCTAAAATATGTGCACGCTCACGCGCTTTGCGTAATTCAAAAATGGTACGTCGCGTTACCACATCGCGACGATGCCTAATAAAAGCTTGCAGAATTTGCTTAAGATTTAATAACCGTGGCTGCCCATCGACCAGGGCCACCATATTGATACCAAACACACTTTGCATTGCGGTGTGCTTGTAAAGATTATTAAGAATAACTTCGCTTACTTCGCCGCGACGTAGCTCAACAACGATACGCATGCCGTCTTTATCAGACTCATCGCGCAAACCATCTCCAGCAATACCCTCAAGACGCTTTTCTTTAACTAAATCAGCAATCTTAATTATCAGATTAGCTTTATTGACCTGATAAGGTAGCTCAGTAACAACAATTCGTTCACGCCCACTCTTTTCATCTTGCTCGATATGCGTGCGTGCACGCATATGCACACGCCCACGCCCAGTTCGATATGCCTCAGCTATTCCTGCACGACCGTTAATCAAGGCGGCTGTTGGGAAATCAGGACCAGGAATATATTCCATCAATTCTTTATAGTCAGCCTCAGGGCTGTCGATCAGTGCGATCGTGGCATTAATTACCTCGGTTAAATTATGCGGTGGGATATTGGTTGCCATTCCCACAGCAATGCCGGACGAACCATTGGCTAATAAATTTGGAATGCGCGTAGGAAAAACCGAAGGCTCAGACTCTTCCTCATTGTAGTTAGGAACGAAATCAACAGTGTCTTTTTCAAGATCCGCAACAATTTCATGCGCAATCTTCGCCATGCGTATTTCGGTATAACGCATAGCAGCAGGCGCATCTCCATCTACCGAACCAAAGTTACCTTGGCCATCAACTAGCATATAACGCAGTGAAAATGGTTGTGCCATACGCACAATTGTGTCGTAAACCGCGGTATCACCATGCGGATGATATTTACCAATTACATCACCAACCACACGTGCTGACTTTTTATATGGTTTATTCCAATCATTACCTAATACACTCATGGCATATAAAGCACGACGGTGTACCGGTTTTAGACCATCCCGAACATCAGGCAATGCACGCCCAACGATTACGCTCATCGCGTAATCAAGATACGATTGACGCATCTCATCTTCGAGATTTACTGAAAGTATTTCTTTGGCGATTGCAGCCATTTATGTGCTTTGTAGGAGGTTATTTATTTTCGTTCTAATGCGTGAAATTATAACACAAGTCTAGGAGAGTGGGTTGTAAGAAAAAGCATTTAAAATCGAACTGACTGCCTTAAAAATCAATTTAATAGATTTATAAGCCTAATATTTATACCTGCCAACACTAGAAACCGCTAAATCACTAAGATTCCATGAGTGCCTGTATTTTACTGCTATTTGGGCCCTCGATAATACCTTTCTCAGTCACCAGGGCGGTTACAAATTCGGCAGGCGTAATATCGAAAACTGGGTTCCAAACACCCACCTGATCTGGGCCTATGCACTGATCACGCACACTGGTAATTTCACTATCTGCGCGTTCTTCAATCTTGATATCATCACCACTGTTAATTTGCATATCAATAGTGCTGGTGGGAGCGGCTACCATAAATTTAACATTATGCTGACGCGCCATCACCGCAAGAGAATACGTGCCAATTTTGTTCGCAACATCACCGTTACTGGCAACACGATCTGCACCAACAATTACCCATGCCAATTGTCTTTGCCGCATTAAACTTGCAGCTGCGCTATCACAGATTAAAGTCACAGGGATATTATCTTGCAATAATTCCCAAGCGGTAAGCCTTGTTCCTTGAAACCAAGGACGTGTTTCATCCGCATAAATCGCAGTTATTTTATCTTGTGCATATGCACTACGAATTACACCTAATGCGGTTCCATACCCACCGGTTGCCAAAGCACCTGCATTACAATGCGTCAGCACTGTAGACTCATTGGTTAATAACGTTGCACCAAAATCACCCAAAGCTTTATTCGCCTGAATATCTTCTTGGTGTATGGTTTGTGCGGCAAGCAATAGGTTTGGTTCAGGGTCACCAGCAGGCAAGCTTACAATCACACTACGCATTTTCTCGATTGCCCATTGCAAATTCACAGCCGTGGGCCTGGCGAGCAACATGTCATACAGGTCTTGCTCAATATCTTGACGCCAGTTTTCAGCAGATTGTTTAAAGCGTGCTCTTGCTGCTAACACCACACCAAATGCAGCAGTAACACCAATTGCAGGCGCACCTCGCACCACCATATCTTTGATAGCATGAATAACATCAACCACCTCATGACACTCTATAAATAGAACATCACTTGGCAACTTGCGCTGATCGAGTAGCACTAAATGATTGTCTTGCCATGCTATGGCTTGGTCCGCTAACGAGCTCATATTTTTATCTAACTAATTATCCTTATTTCATCAAGCTGCAAGACTAGGCACATCTGACATAAAAGTGAATACTTATATCTAATCTGTAATTATTGCTTTGTATATTGCAGTTATGAACAATCTGTTAAAGTCAGGATTAAAGCTTTAAAACTCAGGCCATAAAATGGAACAGGTGCAAACACTCATTCATGGGGAAACAATCATTCCTATGAGTGATCATGCAAAAAACGCAGGCAACGACAATAACCGCGTATTAACTGATTGTAGCATCGCCATCCAAGATGGACGCATCCTTGATGTATTACCGACCTCTGAAGCTACTAAAAAATATTCAAGCGAGTCTAACCTAGACTACAAACACCATATCATCATCCCTGGGCTCATTAACGCGCATACACATGCTGCGATGTCATTATTTCGCGGCTTAGCACATGATTTGCATCTCATGGAGTGGCTAGAAAAGCATATCTGGCCGGCCGAACAAAAGTGGGTTAATGAAGACTTTGTGCAACTCGGCACACAACTTGCCATCGCAGAAATGTTGCGCGGTGGTGTGACCTGTTTTAATGATATGTACTTCTTTGCAGAAACCACCGCACAGGTAGCCACCAAGACAGGCATACGCGCGCATATTGGTATGATTTTGCTAGACTTTCCTACCCAATATGCAAGCAACGCGGATGAGTATTTCTCTAAAGGTCTTGCATTACATGACCAATTCAAAGCCCATCCACTCGTAAAATGTACCTTTGCTCCACATGCGCCATATACAGTTTCCAACGCATCATTAGAACGCGTCGCTATGCTAGCCAATGAGCTAGAACTACCTGTGCACATTCACGTACATGAAACCGAAAATGAAATCGCTCAAAGCATGGAACAGTACAGCACTCGTCCGCTGCAACGTCTGCACGATATTGGTTTAGTAAATAGTGGATTACTAGCTGTACACATGACGCATCTTGAAGATCAAGAAATTAATCTACTAGCCGAAACTAATGCAAATGTTGTGCACTGCCCGCAATCAAACTTAAAGTTAGCGAGTGGATTTTGTCCTATCCAAAAACTCAGAGACAAGAACATCAACGTTGCACTAGGTACAGACAGCTGCGCGAGCAATGACGACCAAGACATGTTAAGTGAAATGCATAGCGCAGCTTTGCTTGCCAAGGGAGTAGCAAATAATGCAGCTGCTTTACCCGCTTATGAAACACTTCGTTGCGCAACCATAAATGCAGCAACTGCATTAGGAATAGACCAAGACACTGGGTCTTTAGAAATAGGGAAATCTGCTGATTTAGCAGTTATTGATATAGATACACTTGAAGCACAACCGATGTATGATCCTATCGGTCATGTGGTCTATGCAACTCAACGCAATCAAGTATCGGATGTTTGGGTAGCTGGAAAACAATTATTAAGTAGTCGAGAACTCTTAACATTAGACCAAAGTGAAATTTTAGCAAAAACCAAAGAATGGAATCTGAAAATCAATCATTAAAATGAATAACACAGAAGAAAAAATAAACAACAATGTCGACCCGCAAGAAATTGCTAAATTTGAAGCACTAGCTTTTCGATGGTGGGACACTGAAAGCGAGTTCAAACCGCTGCATGAAATTAACCCGCTGCGTTTAGATTTTATTGATAAGCACTCGAGTCTTGCAGGAAAAAAAGTTCTTGATATTGGTTGTGGTGGTGGAATTCTGTCGGAATCTATGGCTAAACGTGGCGCCAAAGTAAAAGGTATAGATCTAGGAGAAGCACCTTTAGCGGTAGCCAAAATTCATGCTAAAGAAGAAAACCTAGACGTCGAATATCAAGCTATAGCTGCAGAAGATATTGCCGAGCAAGAGCTAAACTCATATGACATTGTAACGTGCATGGAAATGCTAGAACATGTACCTGATCCAGCAGCGATCGTAACGGCATGTGCAACGTTGGTAAAACCTAACGGGCACGTATTTTTCTCTACCATCAATCGTAATCCAAAATCGTTTTTATTTGCCATTGTAGGTGCTGAATATGTACTCAATCTGCTACCAAAAGGCACCCACCATTACGAAAAACTAATTCGACCATCAGAGCTTGATCGCTGGATAAGGCAAGCATCGCTACATACGAATGAAATAATCGGCATGACATACAACCCTTTACGCAAAACCTATAAATTATCTTCTGATACAAGCGTTAACTACCTTGTACATTCAAAAAATATTTAACAAAAAAGTCACTCAAGTAAGTAAAGTTTTTTAGATTGATGCCCAACAACGCAAAAGTTAAAGCCGTTCTCTTTGATTTAGACGGCACCCTAGCTGACACCTCGCCTGACATGGCTTATGCACTCAACAAATTACTCATAAATCATGGAAAGCAAACTCTGGATTACGAATTAGTGCGTAAAAACACTTCTCGCGGCAGCATTGCAATGATTCAACTAGGCTTTGAAAAACCATTAGAAGAAAAAAT
This sequence comes from uncultured Mycobacterium sp., assembly GCA_964196535.1. Lineage (GTDB taxonomy): Bacteria > Pseudomonadota > Gammaproteobacteria > UBA4575 > UBA4575 > JABDMD01. The sequence continues at coordinate 13,369 of CAXMUG010000069.1, forward strand.
TAGCCATCAACTGCGTGATGAGTTTTTACAAATTTATGCTGATAATTTATGCAATCGAACTCAATTGTTTCCAGGTGTTGCTGAGTTATTAGACTCTTTGGATAATTCAGATATCCCATGGGGCATTGTCACCAATAAACCCGGCAATCTTGCTGAACCACTAGCGCAAGAGCTTGGCATTGCTTTTAATGCAGTTTGCATGGTCAGCGGTGATTCTTTAGCACGTAGAAAACCAGATCCAGATCAACTGAATCATGCCGCCAACATGTTAGGAATCAACGAGCAATACACCATCTATATGGGAGATGACCCTAGAGATGTAATCGCTGGCAAAGCTGCGGGCATGCAGACTGCTGTAGCCGCCTACGGTTACATACAAGATGATCAAGATCCGCACAAATGGGATGCAGATATCGTCTTCCAACAAGCCTTAGACCTTAAGGATTGGCTTTTTAACAACAGCTGATCGACAATATCTACATGGTCAATATAGAACTCCAGAATGCTTGGCAATTTGTGCTTTTATGCGCAAGCCTTTGCTTATTAAGTGCCGCACTAGGCGCACTAATTATGCGTAGCCGCGCACGCAAAGAACATGAAAAACTAGAATCTATGGTACAGCAATTATCTATGCAGCTACAATTGGAAAAAGAACGCTACATTGAAAAAATTGAAACCATAGAAGAATCTCGCAAGCAGTTAGAAAATTCTTTCTCAGCACTTTCACAGCAAGCACTAAAACTAAATAACGAAAACTTCCTCACATTAGCGAATGAAAAGCTCTCTCAATTTCAAATTCAAGCCGAAGCCAATTTAGACAAGAAAGAAAAATCAATTGAAACGCTGTTGCAACCGATTCAATCAGCTTTGAAAAACACTGAAGAACAAATTCAATCAATTGAAAAAGAACGCAAAGAGTCTTTTGGTTCATTATCGCAACACTTAAAAATAATTAACGAATCCCAAGCAGATCTGCGGCTTGAAACTCAAAATTTAGTTCAAGCGCTACGAAGACCTGAAGTACGAGGACAGTGGGGTGAACTCACCTTAAAACGCATTGCAGAGCTTGCCGGCATGGTTGATCACTGTGACTTTTATGAACAACAGCAAAGTGAAAGTAGCGACTCACGCATGCGTCCAGACATGATAGTTCGCATGCCAGATCAACGCGAACTCATCATAGATGCAAAAACTCCTCTGGATGCTTACCTAAATGCAACCCAAGCAACAGATGCGGAAATTCGCGACCAATCTTTAGCTAGACATGCACGCAACGTACGAGAAAGAATGCGCGAACTTGCTAGCAAGTCATATTGGAGCCAATTTAAAAACTCTCCAGATTTTGTTGTGTTATTTATCCCAGGCGAACAATTTTTATCTGCAGCCTTAGAAAAAGATCCACAATTACTAGAAGATGCTTTAAAAAATAAAGTTATACTTGCAACCCCTACAAGCATTATAGCCCTGTTACGTGCTGTAGCCTTTGGCTGGCGACAAATTGCGGTAGCAGAAAATGCGGAAAAGATTCGCGAATTAGGCGAAGACCTTTACCATCGCTTAGCAACTTTTGCAGAGCATCTACAAAAACTAGGCAAGCATCTAGATGCCAGGGTTGAGCAGTTCAATAAGGCAGCCGGTTCACTAGACCGTCAAGTATTAAGCGGTGCCAGGAAATTTACCGAACTGGGTATAGAGAAGAAAAAACCCATCCCAGAGTTAAAAATTGTTGAAAATACCACTAAGTCTATATAAATCATTAGGTTACATTCTCTTAGGCTTATCAAGCTAATTTCTCTGAAATCTAAACAGATTTAACAGTTTGTGAATATAATTTGTAGAATAATGCATGTACCTGATAATTAGAGATTAGAATTATATCTATGGCGAACACCGCAAAAAAAATTAGCTCAGATGTTGTTTATCACCAAGCTACCGTTACTAGACCAAGAAGAGAACAAATTCTTGGTCACAACGGTGCTGTACTCTGGTTTACCGGATTATCTGGAGCTGGGAAATCGACCTTAGCGCACGCAGTAGAGGAAGAACTGCATAACAGAAATTGTCTTACTTACGTATTTGATGGCGACAATGTACGACATGGTTTATGTGGTGATTTAGGCTTCTCACTTGAAGATCGAAAAGAAAATCTGCGTCGTATCTCAGAAATGTGCAAACTTACCGCAGATGCAGGCATTATTGCTTTCACGGCATTTATCTCACCAGTTCAAGAAGATAGACAAAATGCAAAAGCATTGATCGGTGACAATGATTTTATCGAAATTTATTGCAAAGCTTCACTAGAAGTATGTGAAGGACGCGATGTAAAAGGCCTTTACAAAAAAGCACGCGAAGGAAAAATTTCAGACTTCACAGGCATTTCTTCTCCTTATGAAGAACCTGAAAATGCAGACTTAATCGTTGACACCGGGGCCAATACTTTAGAAGAATGCACGAACCAAGTGCTAGGTTATTTGTTCCGCAGAGGCGTATTTATTAGTGCAAGAAAATAAGTTATAAACTATTTTATCAGCACAATATGTAATATAAATTCATATAAAGTAAACTCTGTCTCCCCATAATATAGAGTTTACTTTAATGCCTAGATCTTCGCGCGACCTTCCAAACTTAATCACATATAAATCTGAGGAAGGATTACTCTCAGACAAGTTCATTTTCATTACCGGTGCAACTGACGGTATTGGCAAGGCTTTAGCTTTGTCATGCGCACAACAGGGCGCAGAACTTTTATTAATTGCCAAAGACGAAAACAAGCTTAACGCGCTAATTCAACAACTATCAAAGAATTCCAATACCGAACATCATTCCTACCCGATTGATTTCAGCATTGCAGGGGAAACGGATTACATCAAATTTGCGGAATACATAGCGGAACAAAATAAACCAATTGATTCGCTAATCCTGAATGCCGGTTATATGGAAGCGCTACAAAGCATACGCAACTATCAGCTAGAACTTTGGCTGCGTACTATCACAGTTAACCAACACGCACCATTCATGTTAGCGAAATGCTGCATTCCTCTATTAGAAATGTCTGAAGATCCAAGCATTGTTTTCTCAACCCATGATTGTAATAAAGCATATTGGGGTGCCTACGGAGTTGCCAAGTCTGCGCAGCTTGGAATGATGAAGATTCTTGCAAATGAATTAGACGGAGATAAACCTATAAGAGTTAACGGCGTTGACCCATCTCCAGTGCGCACCAAGCTTAGACTTACTAATTTCCCAGGAATTAATCCAGAAGACTTTGCGGCTCCCGAAGAAGTCATTGCACCTTATCTATATTTTATTGGAGCGGATAGCAAAGGTGTAACGGGAACCAACTACAAACTCAACCCAGAATTCATAGGCTGAAATTTACCTTAGCTGCATTTCAACTAGACATTTGGCTTAGCCAATAACTTTTGCAAGTTCTGAAACTGACTTGGAGTGAGATCTAGATATTTACCTAATCTCATATCGGGGGGTAGCTCTATCGAACCATATCGAGTACGAATCAACCGACTCACACGCAAATCTTGCGACTCCCATATTCTACGCACCTCTCGATTTCGACCTTCTTGCAACACCACTTTACACCACGTATTAGCACCCTCACCTTCCTTCACCTCAAGAATTTTTAACTTAGCTAAACCATCTTCCAGCTGAACACCATTTTGAATGTTCGACATGATTTCGTTAGTAATCTTTCCTTGCACTCGCACTTGATATTCACGTTCAATCTGATTGCTAGGATGCATTAAATCATTTGCCAACTTTCCATCAGTTGTGAGCAACAAAAGACCAGAAGTATTAATATCCAATCGCCCCACAGACACCCATCGACCTGTTTTTAAATTAGGTAAAGAATGAAACACAGTAGGCCGATTATCGGGATCTGAACGAGAAACAATTTCCCCACACGGCTTGTGATATATAATCACTCGGCTATGCACATTCGCTTTTAGATTGATAAGCTCCCCGCGAATTTCAATCTTTTCACTACCTGTGATAGCTTGACCCAAAGCGCACAACTCGCCATCCACCAAAACTTCGCCCGCTTTAATCCAACGCTCGATTTCTCGACGTGAAGCGATGCCTTGATTAGCAAGGAATTTTTGAATTCTTTCCGACAATTTTCTAACTCTTAGCTGTACCGAATGAATTTATCTGATGAAAATATCCACTTTCGTCCATAAGCAGATATTTATTCTTAATCATTTATTTCTTTATTGTAGATCACTGGCATTTTTCCTTTCCACTCTTTCCATAGCTCATTGTCTGTGATCAACTTAGCCATAAAGTGGCCTACGTTAATTCGACTAGTAGTACCAGCATCAAAGATTGCACTTCTAACAGGTGAAGGGTGCACTTCATATTCAGTGACTTTACTTACATCGATCAAACTATCCGGACGTACTGTAGACCATTCAATCGCATCATTATTCCGGCCAATCTGTGTGCGCAGATAATCCGCTGCATTCTCATTATCTACATGTGGTGGCAACAATAAGCGAAGTAATAGGATAACGCACTTCTGTCCAAATGATATTAGTTCGTTAAGATCCCGATTTCGATTGCCTGTGGTGTTCATTAGTAAAAACCTGACTGGCACCTTAGGATTATTTGCTTTAATAGCTTTGCACAGCTGTTTAGTAGCATCTTTCACAAGCCTACGTGGAGATCCAAACATCCCCTTAAAACTAAGGGTGTGACCTAAACAAGAGGCTATCGCTTCACAGCCATTAACATGCTGAGCCATATTCGAATCATTAATATTTAGAATAGACGCATGAATTATAGAAATATTTTCATGGGATATAATGTAATCAGATAAATTATCAGTTTTTCGAACAATAATTTTAACTTTCTGTCCGCTCTTGAGTAATTGCTCCACAAGCAAACGCCCTGTTGCGCCACTAGCTCCAACTACTAGAGTTGTCATTAATTTTTCCTTATTTCTTATTTTCTAGAATGTCCGCTTTGGGTCAGAAGAAATTTGCTCCTGCATTTTCTGCACTTCCTCCATCCATGGCGGTCGAGCGTTAATTAGCGAGATTTCGAACCGCTGGAAATATCGAGCTTCGCAAGGTTAAGTGGTGTTACGCGCAATGCTTTTGGGTACTTTTGGCACAACAAAAGCACCTTGTTCTCTATGAACAGAAGTAAATAAAAGAATTGAAGCCTAAGGAGAGAGTGAAAAATACAGAATATAACTTACAAAATCTAATGCCTAGTTTCACTCGGCCCAACAATCTCAATCTCACCCGAATCCGTAACCACACCGAGCTGCGCTTGCCCTTCACCATCCTCTGGTGCACCCAAATCTAACTCTGGATGTTCTTGATCAAGGTCTGCTAACTCGGCAAGACTTGGTAACTCATTAAGTGTTTTTAAATTGAAGTAATCAAGAAATTGTTTGGTACTGCCATATAACGCGGGACGACCAGGAACCTCTTTATGGCCCACCACTTTAATCCATTCTCTTTCTAGCAAAGTTTTAATGATGTTGCTGCTAACACTCACACCTCGAACTTCTTCGATTTCACCGCGCGTGATCGGTTGACGATAAACAATTAAAGACAATGTCTCTAGCAAAGCACGCGTGTAACGCGGTGGTTTTTCTTGCCATAGGCGCGCCACCCAAGGTTGCACATCCGTACGTGTTTGGTATCGATAGCCGCTAGCAATCCGTTTTAACTCCACTCCGCGGCCTTCGCATTCTGCTTGTAATGTTTCTAGTGCTGCTTTAATTTGATCTCGCGTAGGTTTTTCTTCGTCAAGCTCAAACAATTGTAACAAGCGATCGATATTGAGCGCA
>CAXMUG010000070.1:0-24268 GCA_964196535.1 uncultured Mycobacterium sp.
GAACAAATTGCTTTAAATGCACCCAAACAAGCAGAAAAAGACAAGAATGTAGATATAGTTACTAAGCCACATATCGGAATTGTAGCTAGTGATACCAATAAAGACTTTGCAGATTCAGATGCAAAAAAAAATCCTACAGTAACCTCTCAGCAAAATATCAATAAAAATGAACAGGCCGAAAATAAAATAGCAGACGAAGAATTGGATAAAGAGTTAGACGAAAAACTTTTACAGAATAAACAAGAGCATGAGAAAGAATTAAAAATTCAAGATAATAAAGAGGAAAAGTCTTTTGCCACAGCGGAGATTAATAAACTATTAGTGCTGGCTGATCATCAGTTTGAAAATAAGCAACTATCTACTCCTAGTGGAGACAATGCTCTAGAAACCTATAAAAAAATACTTGCTAAATACCCTAACAATAAGGCAGCTGCTAACGGAATTAAAAAAATACATGATAAATACATGAGCTGGGCAAATTACTATCTTAAACAAAACCATGCCAAGCGTGCTAAACAGTTTTATATTAAAGCATTACATATCGACCCAGTCGACACTGTTGCAATATCAAATTTACAAGCCATCGCCCAACAAGAGGCCATTGCTACAACTAAACTCGCCAACGAGCCAAACACTGTCGTACTCCAAGACAGTGATCGACCAGCACCCATTCAAAAATTACTTACTACAGCCCAACAAAATATGCAGCAAATAGAAATTGATATTGGCACTAACACCCGCAACTATAGCAACTATCAAGAAGCTCAAATAGCGTACCAGGATGCTCTGAGAGCTGAGCCGCAAAGTCTGCAGGCGAAACAAGGCTTATCTTTGTTAAAAAGCTACTATGCTGATTGGGCTGAACTACAAATTCAAAGTAAAAATTATAATATTGCACTGTTTTTATATGGACAAGCCCTACAAATTGAACCGGGAAATTTGCAAATTGCTCAACGTATCGAACAAATCTTAGCGCTTAAGAAGGCTTTGTAGATTTAAACCATTAGCTACTTTTCACCACAAACACGCAGTCAATGCGAAGTAAATATTTCAATGAATAACAATTCTTCTATGCAGCTAATCGTGCAAGTAAATGGCACACCCATGCTTGAGTATGATCGCACGAAAACTCTCTCTTCTACTCAACAACAATCTTTAGTGCTTATGGAAGAAAAACTAAGCCAAGGTCTTACACTGGGTGATGTAGAAATAACGAACCCCAGTCTTGAGCAACGCGTAGAATTTGTTGCAGCAAACTTGATTTCAGCTGTTTTAAATGACGAAGAAGTACTATCAGCAGCAAGTTGTGCTTACCTCGCCCATGCTTTACCTGAATTAAAGCAAATCAAAGCTTTGGAAAAAAATGGAGAAATTTCCATTGAGTTGATTTTTGACCGTGAGTATCAACCCGAAGAAAAGTTAAATTTTGTGCCCCCAGGACAATATCAACAGTAAAAAATTAATAAAAATTACTTAGCAATAGATAGCGCCCTTTTGATAAGACTCATATATCAATAGTGTGATGCAAAGAAATTTATAAAATGAGTTGCTGCACTACTTCCAGATTAGCACTGCAGCGCCTACAGCGAGTATAAAAAGCGCGACTAGTAAATTCACAGACATCCTAATTGTCCTAACAACATAATTAATTCAGGCTAACTATATATAAGTTAGATGTGCTGGAAGATGCTTTCCAGATCAGGTAATAGGATATACCGATAAAGCCTAAACTTTGACCTGACTTGACTACTATAAGCATATCTTCCAAAAAATATTTTTTTGAATAACTTTTTTTCGTCCCACTGCAATTATATGGTGCGTGAGTAATCAAGCTTAATAGGTTACTTTCAAAGTCTACATTTCATTAAAATGACAATCTAACTATCTAAGCTAAATCAATAGCTTAGATAGTTATTTATCAGGTTGTTGTATATATACAACAATCGACTGCAAAATCATGGTCTAGATATTGAAATGCGTATGGCAAGTATTGCCGTTTATTCCTTGTATACCTTACAACTTTGAGTCATTTGTTGTGTAAATACAACGCAATTTAGTTGACTTCCTTCACTTCAAAAGGCAATCTGTCGCACAAATACAACTTTGTTGTATTTGGTCTGTGTGATTTGTTGTAAGGATGCAGCGGCTCATATCAGACAGAGAGGAATCATACAAAGGGAGGGAAGCACCTTATTTCTTTATTACAAAGATTGAGGCCGTAACCAAAAAGTATGTGCAATCTCAACAGGAAAATTACTCGAGTATTTTTCTTTTATCTTTAAATCTTAGTTAAGAAGAGGAGTATCTTCATGAAAACTAAACTATTAGGCGCAGCTATTGCACTCGCCCTTGCAGTGACGCCATTAGCGTCCATTGCAGGTGGTGTTGGCGGTGGTAACGCTAATTCAAACTGGACGATCTACGGATGGCAAAACTATTCGTATAACTTCATTGAAGTTGACGCAGAGCAGGCAGGGGAAGAAGACCGTGACTTCGACCGTATTGATGCTAACGCGGCAAACATTGGTTTTGCGGCTAGCATTGACACTGGTGTGTCTGTTGGTGGAACGGCTGTAACAGCAAAAGTTCAATGTGAGCAATTTACTTTTTACAACCAACTCGCTGGTGGTTCTGGCTGGTGTAACCGTAACTCTAAGTTAAGTCTTGCAGGCGCTTGGGGTGAAGTTGGTGTTGCTATCTGGTTACTACCTTTCAATGAAATGGTCGCAGGCTGGGTTGACCCATTCTATGACGCAGGCCTTGACTCGCATACTTCAATTATGGGTACTCATGGTTTAACTAGTAACTTCTTCAACGGTGGTACATTTGATGATTCCACTCTAGGTGGTGACTTTGATTATTCAAATTACACTATTTACGAGACTGGTTTTAACCGTCGTCAAGAAAACTTACTTCACTGGTGGAGCCCAAACTGGAATGGTTTCAATGCGCGCTTTGCAGTCACTGCGGGTAACCGTGATGAATCAAATGGTGACCTTGATCCACAAATCATCTCAACTGGTGTTACTTACACCACTGACATTGGCGATAATAACCTATGGTTAGCATTGACCTATGAACAGCATGATGAATGGGTTGCAGCATCTAACAACCAAAACCAAGCATTTGATAATGGTGGTGGTACTGCGACTGAGCCAGGCGCCTCTTTAGGAACTGGTACATGTACTGATTCTGATGATGATGCATATCGTGTTGCCGGTCGTTGGATCCAATCTTGGAATGGCGGATCAAGCACATCAATTTCTGCTATGTACGAAGAACTAGCTTGGGACTTAGATTGTGACTTTGATACATTATTCAATGATCTAGAAGTAGAACATTGGATGCTTGGTCTTAAGCACAACTTTGCAGGCCCATTAGACATTCGTTTCACTTACATGAATGCTGATGAGTATGATTGTAAAGACACTGCTGCATGTGTTGAAGATGATACAGATGCAGTCGCAATGAACCTCGGGCTTTTCTACACTATGCCTGCAGGAACTGAGCTTCGTGTGGTTTACTCAGAAGTAGACAATGAATCCAATGGTACTTATGACTTTGGTATCAATGGTGCTGGTGGCGGTGCTGGATCTGACAAGCAGTCAATCGGTGTTGGTATGGTTCAGTGGTTCTAATTTGATTTAGAACTTATCAACCTTATAAAAATAGGCGTCTTCGGACGCCTATTTTTTTGCCTGTATATATTTAGTGCTCATTTACAGATAGGAACTTTCGTAATTGGTAGCCACTCCAATTATCCATTACACTTCGCCCAGATGCCCAACACCAAACAATACTTATGTCTTATAAATACATCTCTTTAATTATCGCCTCTTACTTACTTTTATCCTCTTCACTGCACGCAGAATGTAGTCGTGAAGACATTCAGTTTTATCTGGATAAAGGATTTACTCAAGAACAAGTCACCCAATTGTGCGCTTCAACAGGGGGTGGAACCGATACGCCAGATTACACTCCTTACCAACAAAAAGTAATTATATATCAACAAGGTAGTGGAGAAGCGCCTGGACTCAAGGATGGACTAACTAAAGAAGAACGCGAAGCAGCAAATATAATTAAGGCTGGGGGTAATGTTGAAAAATTAAAAATTACGCCTGAAACAATTAGCTATGTGGCAAAAACTTGTGTCATTTCAGCTAACACCCAAGATGTTAATCAGCGCTATAAAGAATGTGTTGAAGTAGATTTTGTCGTCCAAAGAGAAAATTTAGTGGTGTCCGCATCAGGTAAAAAGATGCTGCTGTTTGGCAGTCAGTATGTGTTACTTGAAGGGGGTATAGATGCAAAGCCTAAACGACCTTGGGATGATTATCCAATTACTGTGAGAAGAGAATTGCAGCGCAATTTTGAATGGAAAGAAAATGGTAAGAGAACTCCTTTTCCTGTGGCCAGCGATTACTCAACCTCCCGTCTTGTAAATGCGTTTCGCACCCTAGCTGAAACATATGGACAAACTGACGATGAAAATCAAGTAGCCGAAGCCGAAAATGTGGAAATCGAGGAAGTTGTTATCGAGGAAGTTGTTAGAGAGCCTAAAGCGGAAGAGAAAAAACGCTGGTGGAATCCGTTTGATTAAACCACAACTTTATATTTATATATCAAATAAGAATCTACTTACTACTATATAGTCAATCACCAATATGATGAATTAGTAGAGATTCTCCCGACATAGACTTGGGTTGTTCAATTCCCATCAGTTCTAGAATAGTCGGTGCTACTGCACTCAAACCTTGGCCATTAGCCAAATCCCAAGCCCCGTCGTCAATAACCAAGCAAGGAACTGGATAGGTCGTGTGTCGAGTATGTGGTTCTTTGGTACGCGGATCGATCATCTCATCACAGTTGCCATGATCGGAAGTCAGCAGAATAGACATGCCCTTCTCTTTTGCTGCATCTAAAACTCGACCCACATGTATATCCAGTGCTTCAATTGCAGCCACAACCGCTTCTTTGATTGCGGTATGACCCACCATATCGGCATTGGCAAAGTTCGCTACGATTAACGAATACGTATCATTATTAATTGCCTTGATGACTTCATCTGCAACTTCTTCTGCACTCATTTCAGGTTGTAAATCATAGGTAGCCACTTTAGGAGAAGGCACCATTTTTCTATCCTCGCCTTCATAAGCTTCCTCTTGGCCGCCATTTAAAAAGTAGGTCACATGTGGATATTTTTCGGTTTCTGCGCAATGAAACTGGTACAAGCCATGCTTAGAAACAATCTCTGCTAAATTGGTTTCTGGTTTGCGAGGTGCAAACACAACTGGCCCAAGATATTCCTTACTGTACTTAGTCATTTTTGTAAGCTTGATTGGTTCATAGCCAGGACCACGATCAAACGAACTAAAATCAGGTTTTGCAAGTGCTTTACTAATCTGACGCGGACGATCATTACGAAAGTTTGTAAATATTACCTCTGACTCGTCCGTTAATGGCATCGCATTCCCCAGCACAGAAGGCAAAATAAATTCATCTGATTCACCACGCGCATAGGCTTTGTCAATCGCATCTAATGCGTCAGTGCATTTTTCCCCTTTTAGCTGCACGAGCGCTTCCCAGGCTTTAAGCGTTCGCTCCCATCTGCGATCCCTATCCATTGCATAGTAACGTCCCATTAAGGTTGCAATCGTGCCATTAACTTCTGTAAGTGCATTTTCTAAGCGTTTTATATATTTTTTTGCGCTTTTAGGTGCCGTATCTCGACCATCGGTAATGACATGTAGTACAGGACGAACTTGCACCTCGTGACAAAGCTTCATTAACGCAAGCGTATGGTTGATGTGTGAATGCACCCCGCCATCCGACATCAATCCAATAATATGGATGTAGCCTTCTTTCTTCTTTGCCTTTTCTAATGCTCGACGAAGAGGAGACATTTCAAAAAAGCTACCGTCAGCAATCGCGTCATTAATACGAATCAGATCTTGGTTTATGACCGCACCGCAACCTATAGTCATATGGCCAACTTCAGAATTACCCATTTGCCCAGGTGGCAGTCCTACTGCCTCACCTGAAGCTTCTAATACGGTATGCGCATAATTAGAAAAATATTCATCTAGCTTAGGTGTCTTAGCTTGCAACACAGCATTATTTGATTTGCTAGGGTTTGTGCCAAAGCCATCAAGGATAAGCAACATAGCGCGATTTCGAATGGTTACTTCTTTTTCCACAATTAAAACAGTTTTTTTTAATTAATTATCGGGGTAGGTATGTTTGATCAAAATGAACTTCTTTCATTTGAGATCATTTAACTTCAGGAGGTTCGTCTAATAGTTCATTATCATCGACTTCTATTGCATGCTCCTCTTTACTTAAAGCAGTAAAGCGAGGCTCCTGACGTTCAGAATTTTCTACTTCATTTGTACTCTTATTATTAATCATTATGCGTGACATTAATAAACCTAGTTCAAATAATAGCCATACTGGAATAGCTAATAAAAATTGCGAAATAATGTCTGGAGGAGTAAGCAACATCCCTATAACAAACGCGCCTACAATCACATAAGGACGTTTAGCAGCCAACTGGTCTGCGGTGGTTATGCCTAATTTAACCAGCACAAAGGTAATAATTGGCACTTCAAAAGCCACACCAAATGCGATAAATATTTTCAGCACAAAATCTAAGTAACGCCCGATATCGGTCATCACCGCTACGCCTTCTGGTGCAACCCGGGTAAAAAAAGCAAACATTAATGGAAACACTACAAAATAAGCAAACGCCATACCGATATAAAAAAGAACCCAGCTTGAAAAAATAATCGGAAAGGCTAAACGTTTTTCGTGACTATAGAGCCCTGGTGCAACAAAGCCCCAGACATGATAGAGAATAACAGGTATAGCCAATACAATGCTGAGCACAAAAACTAGTTTAAAGGGTGTTAAAAATGGTGAGGCAACATCGATGGCAACCATAGAACTGCCTTCAGGCATGTGTGCCATTAACGGGCCCGCTAAATACCCGTATAGTTCGTTTGCGAAATAAAACAAACACATAAAAACAAGCATCACACTGCCTACAATCCACAACAACCTGCTACGCAGTTCATAAAGATGCGTTAAAAGCGTTTCGTGTTGTTTATTACTACTCGATGTGTCGTTAGTCGTCGCCATGTTTTTGTTCGCTACCCCCAATTTCTGGGCTTTTTTCTGACCTTACTGACAACTCTTGCTGCTTGGTAGATTCGATATGATTTTCTACTGCACGAATTAATTCACTATCGCCTTGATCCTCATTCTCAAAATCTAATTCTTTTTCTATTTCGTTTTTGGTGCCTTTGAGCATTTCTTTCAACTCACCAATTTCCCCCTGCTGTTTTTCTAGAATTTCTTTTAACTCAACAGCTTTGATTTCTGATTCAATATCAGAGCGTACACTGGCAATCATTCGCTTGGCTTTGCCGACCCATTTGCCTATCTGCCCCGCTAAAGCCGGCAAGCGTTCCGGACCAACCACTAGTAAGGCAACCACCGTAACCATGGCAAGCTCCCAAAATCCAAAATCAAACATATGTTTCTATGAATTTAAGTATTTATTCTTTAGGGCTTGTGTCGTCCGTTTCAGACTGTGCTGAATCATCCTCGCCTTTATCATCCTCGCCTTTATCGCCCTCAGCCTTCATGGACTGTTTGAAGTTTTTAACCGCGCCACCTACATCGCTGCCCATATTGCGTAATTTTTTAGTGCCAAAAATTAACACAACAATAACGAGTACAATCAGTAATTGCCAAGGACTAATTCCCATAATCTAAACTCCTATAAAAACTTTAAATAAGTATTTAATTTATAATTCACAATTTAGGCCGCTGTCTCACAAAATATCTTACTGAGACTAACGCTGAGCTTTTTCAACCAACCCTGAAATTCCAAAGCGTTGATTTAATTCCTCAAGCACATCTTCGTGACTTAAATTCTTCTGTGCTAATAACACCATGCAATGAAACCACAGATCGGCAACTTCATGTATTAAATGCTTTGCATCTGCCTCTCGTGCAGCATCAATCGTTTCTCCAGCTTCTTCATCAATTTTAGATAGAATTTTTTCTAGCCCGGACTCATATAAACTAGCCACATAAGATTCATCCGCTTTAGCATTTTTACGCTGTTCAAGAATTTCAGCTAAATTTTGCAAGGTTTCATTATTGTTCATAATTAACTTCTTACCACAATCCCTTGCTTTGCCATATGATTTTTTGCCTCTTGTATAGTGTATTCCCCAAAGTGAAAAATACTGGCAGCCAGTACAGCATCTGCCTTGCCAATAGTCACACCATCTGCCAAATGTGCCAATGTGCCCACACCCCCAGAGGCGATAACCGGAATACCAACGGTCTCACTTATAGCACGTGTCAACTGCAGGTCAAATCCTATCTTGGTGCCATCTCTATCCATGCTAGTTAATAGAATTTCACCAGCTCCGTAATCTTGCATCTTATGCGCCCATTCTAGCGCATCTAGCCCGGTTGGCTTGCGTCCACCGTGGGTAAAGATTTCCCATTTTAATGGCTCACCTTCTTTGCTTACTTGCTTAGCATCGATCGCCACTACTATGCATTGGGAACCAACTTTATCACTGGCCTGTTTTACAAATTCAGGATTAAAAACTGCAGCGGTATTAATACCCACCTTATCGGCCCCAGCATTCAGCATGGTACGAATATCTTCAACTTTGCGTATACCTCCACCAACAGTTAAAGGAATAAATACTTGTGCAGCAACCTGTTCAACCACATTAACCATAGTATTACGATTATCGGAACTTGCTGTGATATCTAAAAAGGTAATTTCGTCTGCGCCTTCATAGTCGTAACGCTTAGCAACTTCAACAGGGTCGCCCGCATCACGTATATCAACAAACTTTACGCCTTTAACAACTCGCCCTGCATCTACATCTAAACAAGGGATGATTCGTTTCGCGAGCGGCATGTCAATTACGTCTTTTAGAAATATTTTTTGCAGAAACAGAAATAATTTCCGTTGCTCGCCAAATATTTATTTAGAAATGTTTATGATTGATAAGAATCAGCAAGTTTTTGAGCATGTTGAAATTCTATAGTGCCTTCATAAAGTGCTCGGCCAACGATTACACCAACGATGCCTTCTTCATCACATTCACATAAACGTTTGATATCATTTTCATCAGTCACACCGCCGGAAGCAATAACAGGTATATGGATTGCAGCGGATAACTCTGCGGTCGATTCAACATTCAAGCCTTGCATCATGCCGTCTCGACTAATATCCGTAAATACAATTGCAGCTACACCATCTGTCTCAAAATGCTGTGCCATATCCACTACGTCATGATGGGATAACTTTGACCATCCGTCGATTGCCACTTTGCCATCTTTAGCATCTAAGCCAACAATAATATGTCCTGGAAACTCTAAACAAAGATCATTTACAAAATGTGGCGCACTGACGGCTTTGGTGCCGATAATCACATACTGAACACCAACATCTAGATAAGCTTGCACGGTATCTTCGTCACGTATTCCACCACCTACTTGAATCTCTAAATCAGGGTGATTCTCGGCGATGCTGTGAATAATTTCACGGTTCACAGGTCCTCCTGTGGTAGCGCCATCCAAATCTACAATGTGTAAACGCTTTGCGCCTGCTTCTACCCATTGATCTGCAATCGCTACCGGGTCTTCTGAGAATACCGTTACATCATCCATTCCGCCTTGTCGCAAGCGGACACATTTTCCATCTTTCAAGTCAATTGCAGGTATAACGATCATGATTTAATTAACAGTGTTGCTGCCGTCCCAGTGTATGAAGTTTTTAAGTAATTGCAAACCAGCCTGGGCACTTTTTTCAGGATGGCATTGCATAGCAAATACATTGTCTTGCGCGATTACCGAAGCAAATGTTGGGCCATAATTTGTTGTTCCCGCAACTAAATTATCGTTTTCAGTTGCCACAAAGTAACTGTGCACAAAATAAAAATAGCTTGATTCAGTAATACCCTTCCATAACGGATGGTTTTGTTGCTGTTCGATACAGTTCCAACCCATATGCGGCACTTTATAACTATTCTCTCCAGAGCCTATCGTTAAATGGTTACCGAAGTATTTCACACTACCTTTATAGACTCCTAAACAATCGATACCATCATTTTCTTCGCTCATTTGCATCAGAACTTGCATGCCCATACAAATACCTAGAAAAGGTTTTTGACTGGCTGCATCGATAATTGCAGATTGTAAATCATATTCTTGTAGAGCAGACATGCAGTCTTTAGCGGCGCCTTGTCCTGGGAAAATTACTTTATCGCTAGCAGAAATTTCATCTGCATCAGAGGTAACTATAATATGATCTTTTGACTCGGACACATGTTCAACCGCTTTGGTAACGGAATATAAATTACCCATACCGTAGTCAATTATGGCGATGTTACTCATGTTTGCTTTAAGCGTGCTGTTTACAAACTTCCCTTGGTTGACGGTATTATTCCCTGCATACGCTCATCCGGTGTAGCTGCCATGCGTAAAGCGCGTCCAAACGCTTTAAAAATAGTCTCCGCAATATGATGGGAATTCATCCCAAATAAACTGTCTATATGCAGTGACACATTTGCGTGATTTACAAAACCTTGAAAAAACTCATGGGTTAAATCTACGTCGAAATCACCCACGCGTGCACGAGGAAATTGCACACGAAACTCTAAACCTGGGCGACCTGAAAAATCGATTACTACCCGTGAAAGTGCTTCATCTAATGGCACATAAGCATGCCCATAGCGAACAACTCCTTTTTTATCGCCTATCGCCTGGCTAAATGCCTGGCCTAAGGTAATGCCAACATCCTCTACTGTGTGGTGAGCATCAATCTCTAAATCACCTTTCGCATCTATGGTTAGATCCAACATGCCGTGACGAGCAATTTGATCGATCATATGCTCAAAAAATGGCAGACCAGTCTTTAGCGAAGATTGGCCCGTGCCATCAAGGTTAAGCTGGATCGAAATTTGAGTTTCGTTGGTATTGCGTTCAACGCTGGCAGTACGTGCAGTCACAGGAGATAAGGCTTTAGTTAATTAAATAAATTTTATATTGCTTTTCTATATTTCTAGCCAGAAAGTTACCGGTCCGTTATTAACCAGATGTACTTGCATATCAGCAGCAAACTTTCCTGATGAAACTCTAGCATATTCCGCTTTTAATTTGTCCAAAAAATAATCAAACAACCGCTTAGCGTGATCAGGCATAGCTGCAGAAGAGAAATTAGGCCTTAAACCTTTAGTGGTATCGGCTGCCAAAGTGAATTGCGGCACAAGCAAAATATCGCCCTGTATTTCGCAGATGTTTTTATTCATTTTATCATTATCGTCCGCAAACATTCGATACGATAATATTCGCTGTTGCATTTGCTCAGCGGTTTTCTCGGTATCTTGTTTTTGCACTGCGAGAAAAACCAACACTCCAGCATTGGCATCTGCAACCTTTATATTATCGATAACTACACTGGCATTAGATACGCGTTGTAGCAAAGCGATCATGACAATCGCTTTACAAAATTTTGTGTGGCACGTACCAATGCATCGACATTCTCATCTTCAGTTGCAGAGTGTCCAGATTTTGGAGTGATTATACATTCAGCTGTAGGCCAAACTTGATGTAATGCATAGGCCTGTTCAACTGGGCAAACGACATCATATCGACCATGCACAATCACGCCGGGAATGTCGCGAAGGTTGTGGGCTTCTACTAGCAACTGATTGTCGTTTAAAAATGAATTGTTAACAAAATAATGACACTCAATACGCGCTAAACTCAATGCAGTATGGTCATCAGCAAAATGATTCAACACACTGGGCTTTGCTATCAGAGTAGAAGTGCTGCCTTCCCAGATCGACCAAGCGCGAGCTGCTTCTAGCCGAGTTTGTTGATCATCGGAGGTTAAACGTTTATAGAATGCGGATACCAGATCATCACGCTCTTCTTCGGCAATTACTTTAATATAATCTTGCCAAAGATCAGGGTAAATATAGCTAGCGCCATCTTGATAGAACCATTGAATATCTCGTTGGCGGCAAAGAAACACGCCCCTTAAAATCAGTCCTGTCACACGTTCTGCATGTAATTCAGTATAAACTAACGCCAGTGTTGAACCCCAAGACCCACCAAACACTAACCATTTTTCAATCTTTAAATATTTACGAATTGCTTCAATGTCTGCGATTAAGTGCTGTGTAGTATTTTCAGCCAGCTCAGCGTGTGGCATTGAGCGACCACAACCACGTTGATCAAATAAAATAATGCGGTATTGTTCGGGATCAAAAAATCTACGCTGAAACGATTCGCATGCTGCGCCTGGGCCGCCATGCAGAAAAACGACAGGGATGCCATGTGGATTACCGCATTCCTCAACCCATATAGTATGTATTGATGAAACCTTAAGTTGGAATTCGTGATAAGGCTCAATTTCCGGGAATAATGTTAGTAGCTCCATTACTGTATTTTCTTGGCCGTTTTATAGCTCATCTCTTCTGTGCAACCAAGCTTGCAACATTGCGTAAACCTTTTTTAACATCGCCAACAGTGCCGTGCTCTTGATATACGAGAACATGTAGAGATGAAAATAATGCTAACAATTCATTTTGCTTCAATCGATATTGTGGATTGCTTGGCCCTACGTCAGATGCTTTATCATTTATAAATGTCTGATAAAACAATAAACCCTTAGGTTTTAATGCCGTAATAATATCTTGCGTTAATGTTCTCTCTAGATAATAGCTGACACAAATCACATCAAATGAATTCGATACGGGTGGATACTGTTCAATATCCCTAACTTCTGTAGTAATAGAAATATTTTTCCTCTGACAGTGCGCTTGCACTTTTTCAATAGCTATCGCTGAAATATCCCAAGCATGCGCATTCAATCCACAATTAGTTAAAAACATAGCATTGCCGCCTAAACCACAAGCAAGATCTAACGCTACTCCGCTGCTAGGTAATAAATATGCATGGTCCTGTAGAACGTTCGCAGCTTTAGGTTCTAATTCACTATCTGCTTGAGATTCAGCGGCGTAAATTTCATTCCACTTTTTTTCGCTAGCATTTTCCGTCATAAATAAATTAACGGCGCCAGAATGCTGGCGTCAGCACAACCAATAATGTAAAGATTTCGAGACGTCCCAATAACATACCTAAACACAATACCCACTTACTAAAATCATTAATACTTGTGTAATTAGCGCCTACCTCACCCAACCCTGGACCTAGATTGTTTAGTGTTGCCGCCACGGCTGAGAATGCTGTGACTTGATCTAAACCAGATGCCATTAATAATAAAAGCATTACAACAAATACACCGATATAGGCCGAGAAGAACCCCCATACCGCTTCAATTACACGTCCATCGACTGCTTTAGAACCTATTTTTACTGCAATTTTTGCATTGGGATGAATCAGGCGCAGCATTTCGCGCATACCTTGTTTAACCAATAGCAACACCCGAATTACTTTCATTCCACCACCGGTTGAACCTGTGCAGCCGCCGATAAAACTCGCCAGGATTAACAGTAGTGGTAAAAAGCTAGGCCAGAAATGGTACTGGGAAGTAGTAAATCCCGTTGTAGTAGCAATAGACACTGTATGAAACACTGCTTTCGAAAATGCATCACCCCAACTCAGATACACTTCACCGATACGCAAAAACACCGCCGTAATCGTTGTGATAGAGATGATTACAAAGAAGTAGGTTTTAAATTCAGCATCCTGAAAATAATGACGTAAACTTTGTGATTTCCAGGTTATGAAATGCAAACCAAAGTTTAAGCCAGACAGCAGCATGAAAATTATGGAAACGGTTTCAATCGGCATGCTACGAAAATAGCCAATGCTTTCATCATGTGTTGAGAAGCCACCAATCGCTACAGTAGAAAAACTATGGCTTATCGCATCGAATACACTCATGCCTGCTAGCCAATAGCCAAGTGCGCATGCAATGGTTAAAGACAAATAGATATACCAAAGTGCTTTTGCCGTTTCTTTAATACGTGGGGTCAGCTTGGTATCTTTAACGGGTCCTGGTGTTTCTGCACGGTAAAGTTGCATACCGCCAACGCCTAACATAGGCAGGATAGCAACGGCTAAAACGATAATTCCCATGCCACCTAACCACTGTAGTGACTGACGGTAAAACAAAATACATTTTGGTAGTTGGTCAAGATTGGTAATCACCGTTGCCCCGGTGGTGGTTAACCCTGAAACTGATTCAAAAATTGAATCGGTGATGCCTATAGAAAGAGAGTTGCTTAATATCAGTGGCAGTGCGCCAAACAGACTCAGCACTGTCCAAAATAGCACTACGATCAAAAACCCATCACGTAAGCGCAAATCATCTCGATAACTACGTACCGGGTACCACAACAACAAACCGGTGATGAGAGTAATCATAAATGCGATTACGAATGGAAAATATGCTCCCTCTTCGTAGATCACATCCACCAGTATGGGCGGCAACATGGTAAAACTAAACCATGAAAGCAAGAACCCTAATACACGCTGAATAATTTGTCTTTGCATGAAGTTATTCGAAAGTATAAATATTTAAGGAAATATTTATTAATAGTGGGTTTCTTAACCGCGTATGACTATAAAGCTTGAGTTATATAAACGTTGCGCTAACTTGAAACATTCGCTCTATATCTTTTACACCTGTCTTATCTGCCAAAAAGATAATTACGTGATCTTCAGACTCTATAGTGATATCTGCTTCTGCCATTATAACTTCCTCACCTCGAACAATTGCACCAATGGTTGCGCCGTTTGGAAGATTAATTTGCTCTATGTTACGCCCCACAACCTTAGATGTCTTTTTACCGCCATGCGCTACCGCCTCGATGGCTTCTGCAGCACCACGGCGCAATGAGTGCACTGAAACAATATCGCCTTTACGCACATGGGTAAGCAAAGTCCCTAAAGTAACTTGTTGAGGCGAGATAGCAATATCGATCATGCCACTTTCAACTAAATCAACATAACTAGGACGATTGATGAGTGACATAACTTTATTTGCGCCTAAACGTTTAGCGAGCATAGCAGAGAGAATATTTGCTTCGTCATCATTAGTAAGTGCACAAAATACATCCATATTTTGAATATTTTCTTCTCTCAACATATCTTGATCTGCGGCATCACCCTGTAAAACGATAGTTTTATCAAGCGCCTCAGATAAATAACTTGCACGTTCAGAAAACCGCTCAATTATTTTAACTTGGTACTTAGATTCAAGAGACTTAGCAAGGTGCAGTCCAATATTACCTCCGCCGGCTAACAGAATTCGTTTATATGGCTTATCCGTGCCGCGCAATTGCGCTGTAATCGAAGCTGCATTGGAAGACGAAGCAAGAAAAAATACTTCATCATCAGCTTGAATATGCCCCTCGCTATGCAATGTAATTGCTTTATCGTTGCGATAAATTGCAACCACTTTTGCTTCCGTTTCTGGCATGGCCTCCCAAATTTCATCTATCCGCTTCCCAATTAATGAGCCATCAAGTTCCGCACGCATTGCTAACAGTTTTACTTTGCCACCTGCAAAATCTAACACTTGTAACGAACCTGGATGTTCAATCAGGCGTTGAATATATTGTGAGATCAAATGCTCAGGGCTGATTAATACGTCAACTGGCAAAGCTTCTTGTACAAACAAGTCGCTATAAGTTAGGTATTCCACTGCACGGATGCGTGCAATTTTAGTGGGTGTATGAAATAAGGTGTACGCAACTTGACATGCGACCATATTGGTTTCATCGCTATTGGTAAGAGCGATGATCATGTCAGCATCTTTCGCACCTGCTTGTGATAGCACTGAAGGATGAGAAGCTTCACCTACAATGGTACGTAAATCTGCTCGATCTTCGATATCTTGCAAAACCGTTGCATTAGTATCTACAAGCGTAATATCGTGATTTTCTTTTGCCAGGCTAAGTGCTAATGATCCACCCACTTGCCCTGCACCTAAGATTATGATTTTCATAATAAATTTTCTCCAGCCACCATCAATATCTGGCTGTTTGCTGGCGGCGCAGGATAGGCCTGTTAATTAGCACTTGCAAGCCCTTTTCTCTATACGTGATTTTATTAGGACTCTTTGGTATTTATACCAAGCGCGCGAAGCTTGCGATAAAGATGGGTACGCTCTAAGCCAACGCGTTCAGATAGCTTAGTGATATTGCCGCCCACTTCTTTCAACTGATACAAAAAATAACTACGCTCGAAAGATTCACGTGCTTCTCGAAGCGGTAATTGGTAAAGATCTTCATGTACTGCGTTATTGCTTGGAGTCTCTTTTATACGCTCTTCATTTTGCTCTTCCAAAGCTGACTCTACTTCTTCAGCTGATACTTCATCTGATGAACTTAATATTAGCAATCTTTGCACTAAGTTCTTAAGTTCACGGATATTGCCAGGCCAAATGTAGTGCAGTAGTCGATTTTGTGCAGCAATAGCGAAGTTTCGGTATGGGTAGTTTTCTTTCGAACAATAGAAATCAATGTAATAACGCAACAATTCAGGCACATCTTGCAAATGCTCACGCAGTGCTGGAATGCGTAGTGGCACAACATTTAGTAAAAAATACAATTCATCATCAAAACGATTTGCCTTAACTTCGGCTTGTAGATCGGTCTGCGTGGCAACCATCACTCGAGCGTCAAATTTTTGAGTGTTAGCTCCTCCAATGCGTCTATATTGTTTTCTTTGCAACAAATGAGACAAAATCTTTTGCCCCTGTGTATTGAGACTAGCAATATCACTAATAAAAATAGTTCCGCCCTTACACGATTCTAATAATCCAGGGGTGATAATTTCCTCTGCTTCAGTACCAAATAACGATTTAGCTGCTTCGCTGCTATTAAAGTTATCTTCGTTTAGTACAATAAAACGTTTTGAATTTCTAGCGCTTAACGAATGTACAAAATTAGCAAAAGATTTTTTACCAACACCTGTCTCGCCCTTAATAAATAAAATGCTGTCATGTAGCGCTAATTTTTTTGCTTGATCACGCAATGATTGAATAGGCAGGCTTAAACCTACAGGTATTTCAACTGATTCATTCGCTGCCGAGGAAGCAGTATTTTTTTCACCTGCTTCTAATGCACGCTTAACACTAACTAACAACTTAGCCATGGTTAACGGTTTTTCGATAAAGTCGTATGCGCCCAGACGGGTTGCCTCTACTGCAGTTTCAACAGTGCCATGCCCAGACATCATCACCACAGGGCAATCAATGTCGCCACTATTCTGCCAATCTTTTAGTAAACTAATTCCGTCTTCCCCAGGCATCCAAATATCAAGCAACACTAAGTCCAGCCGCTTGTTGTTAGCATGCTTTCTCGCCACTGCTGTATTTTCGGCAACACTTACTTTGTAACCTTCGTCTATTAATATTTCTTGCACCAAATTACGAATATCTGGTTCATCATCTACAACCAATATGCTTTCTTGGCTCATGCTACGTCTCCTTGGCTGCGCACTGAAATTTCGCTTGCCTCAACCGTGCTTAATGTTGCAGCGCTTAAAGGTATACGAATCTTAATTCGTGCACCTCTATCAGGTGCATTTTCGGCGCGTATGGTGCCGCCATGCTCTTCAACAATCTTCTTAACTATCGCTAAGCCCAAACCGTTACCAGTATTTTTAGTAGTTACATAAGGCTCAAACAAGCGCTCCAATAAATCATTCGGGAAACCTGGTCCGTCATCTACCACCACTAAACTTACAAACGGCACACTGCTAATCTCAAAGCATCGCGTTGTTATTTGTACTTTTGCATCTTTCACAGGTTTATCTAGCATGGCTTCAAATGCATTTTTTATAAGGTTATGCATTAATTGTCGAAGTCGTGTGTTGTCTCCCAATATTAGTGGCGGGTAGTCATCAAGTGAGGTGTGTACTTTAAAGTTATGAATATTGTTTTGGTACAACTCGACTACTTCATAAATCAATTTATTAAGATCCAGAGGGCTTTTTTCAATTTGTGGCGCTCGCGCGTAGTCGGCAAAGTCGTTTACCATTTCTTTCATGGACTCCACTTGTTCAACGATCGTTGTAGTTGCGCGATCTAAAATACTGCCTTCATGTTGACCAAGTTCAGGTAAAATTTTACGCCGCAAACGTTCCGCAGAGAGTTGTATCGGTGTTAATGGATTTTTAATTTCATGAGCTAAGCGACGCGCTACCTCTCCCCAGGCAGAATCACGTTGTGCGCTAATAAGATCAGTAATATCATCAAATACCAGCGCATAACCACCTGGCTGTTCTTCGTTACTTGGTAATGTAACGCCACGACACATTAGTATTTTGCTTTGAAATTTATTGCCTTGTCTTCCGCCTACTAACTTAACTTCCGTTTGCCATTGTGTTTCTCTTCCTTGCAACATAGGTACAATCTGATCGCAAAAACTTTTTAAGTTTTCATGCCCCATAGACAACTGCGCAACATTGCGACCAATGTATTCATTGATATCAGTATTTAATATTTGTGAAGCAGTTACATTGGCTGTTTTAATTACCAAGTTTTGATCGAGACTGATTACACCGGAAGAAAGATTTTCTAAAATAGTTTGTAAGTAGTTGCGCTGGCTATCGATCAGTAGCTGGCTTAGCTTAGCTTTATCACGCGCTAAAGATAAGCGTTCAGTCATTTGGTTAAAGGAAGCAACTAACATACCCAGATCGTCATTACGCTCGACAGGAATCTTTTTATTGTACTGGCCTTCTGCTACCGCCTTGGTGCCTTGTGCAAGATCTTTAATTGGTTCAACCAATCTCTGAGCGGAATAAAATGCAGCCCAAACAGAAAACAAAATTCCTAACAATAAAACTAAGGTAATGATTAATGCAAAATTTTGTTTGAGAGGAGTGCGCAAATAAACCAGTTCATTATATTTACCAAATCCTTCTTGCACGCTTAAAGCCAGATCGCTGATACGATCGGAAATAGGATATAAAACCTGCACCATGCGCCTTTCCGTAGTGGCTCCGGTGGCGTTCATCGGAAATACTAAACGCACATGCAAACCCGAATCTTTTATCGGATCCAAGCCCACATAGGTTTCTCCTTGGCTAACCAAACGCATCACCGTCTCACCGGGCAAACGTGGCACTACCGCTGCACCAACTTCTCCACCAGAAGCAATAATGCGACTACTGCGAGTAAATAAAACAATTTCTGCTGCACCACTACTACGTAACAAATCATTGATCACCAGAGGTGCGTCTAATGAAGTAGTTTGTGATAACTCTTTAACCATAGGCTTGGTTTGCTGACGGAGTTGTCGCATATGCAAATCCAAAGAAGAACGGCTTAGATCTATTGAGTCTTGCAATGCCTTTTCTACATCAGCATCAAACCAACTGTCAACGCCTTCTTGAATTAACCATATTGAAAATGTGTACACGATACCAACGGGGACAATTGCTAATAGCACAAACATTAATAATAAGCGTAAGGTCAAGCGTGAACCCGGCTGGTGTCTAAGCACTTGCACGCTAAGTCGATACACATTGACAATAATTAAAAGTAAAAACAAGCCCAGCAAAAACACATTAAACGGGAACAACCAGTAATGAAGTTCTTCGAAACTAGTTTCGCTACGCGTGGCGTCTGCCAACATGTACAAAGACCCCATCAATAAGCAAAACAAAAATATGATCGGCCAAATACGCAGAATGGTTTGTTTTTCTATAGCTGCCATTCGTGCCACCCGCTATTCAATCGCCACTTAGGTGAAAAATAACTCTTCATTCTTAATGGCAAAGGTAGTTTATTTGTAAGCAGCTGCGAACGCAGTCTCACAACATAGCTTTCTTTATTATTTAAATAATCAGCCTCAGCAATGTACAGTGCCGATACTCTACCTTGCTTAAATAACACAGACTCTAGATCAGGAAAACTATCGCTCTCACCTGTCTCAAGATTTTCCAAAACATACTGTTTGCTAAGCACATGGTATTCTAGTGAGTGCGTTTTTACTGTTGTTAAGATGGTTTTATCCCAAAGCCATTTTTGCAAAGATACTATTTGAACCTCAATTTGAAACTGTAATGAAATGCCATTAACTAACGCTTCTCTCACTTCGCTATTTAATTCATAAGCAATTTCTGCATCTAACCGCAATTCATTATTGAGCTCAGTAATATTTAAATAATTAACCTCGATCGCACTGGTTCTCGCCTGAGCGAAATCACCAATAAGAGCACACATAAGTAAAGCTATGTTTATAAATAATAACGTAGAAAATAATCTTTGCAGCAAATTGATATTCATACCGGTGCACTGAGCTGGTTGCTCATTGGCTCCTCAGTAAAACTATATTTACTAACATTATGGGCATTAATAAAATCTTGCGCACTGATGACTTTGCCGCCCGCAAGTTGCAGCGCGATTAGTTTTACGACCCCTGTACCCGCTACCACTTCAATGCTTTGCTTATCAGCACTTAAAATGGAACCAGGTGACTTATCGCTACTCGTGCCACTCACTTCTGCTTGCCAAATACGCAGCCGTTGCTGCCCAAAGTATGTATAAGCCACCGGCCATGCGTTAAAAGCACGAATTTTTCTTTCAATTTCTACAGCGCTTTGCAGCCAGTCAACATTAGCTTCTTGTTTAGCAATTTTTTTAGCATAGCTAACCTGGTTTCCATCTTGAGAAACAGCTACCAATTTACCCTCTTGTAAATTTTCCAAAACCTGCACAATTACAGCAGCAGCGATGCTAGCCAATTGGTCATGCAAACTAAATCCTGTATCAGCAGCTTGAATTGCACATTCAAATTGTTGCAAAACAGGGCCAGCATCCAAGCCTTCTACCATTTGCATAATGCTGATACCCGTTTTCAAATCGCCAGCAATAATCGAACGTTGAATAGGTGCAGCACCTCGCCAACTGGGCAGTAAGGAGGCATGTATATTAATGCAACCCAATTTAGGAATAGCCAACAATTCTTTAGGTAACAGTAAGCCATAAGCGCTAACTAACATTACGTCTGCTTGGAGATTTTTAATTTGGGCAAACTGTTCTTGGTCTAAACGCTGTGGCTGAAAAACATCTATACCTGCATCGATAGCAAGTTGTTTTACTGGACCATAATTAATTTTACGCCCTCGACCCGCCGGACGATCCGGCTGAGTGAACACCGCGACGATATGATGTTTGCTCGCAATGCATGCTTGTAAAGCAGAGGCGGCAAATTCTGGGGTACCCGCAAAAATTATATTTAAAGCCTTGCTCATATATTTAGTGCTGTTATTTTGAACGCGCTGGGCATCAAGTTGATATTGATGACGCACATCATCGCAGGGGCGTACGCTATCAGCTGCCAGTTACATCACGCTTTTAAATGATGTTGGCAGATTGAGAAGGGGCACCCTGATCTGATGGCTCCAATTTTTTCAGCTTGAGCATTTTCTTTTTTATCCGCTGTTTTTTAAGGGGTGATAGATAATCTACAAATAGCTTACCGTCTAAATGATCCATTTCATGCTGAATGCATACCGCGAGCAAACCGTCTGCCTCTAGGGTAAATTCATGTCCCTGCTGATCCAAGGCCCGGACTGTGATGTTCTCAGCACGCTGCACGTTCTCAAAAATTCCAGGTACCGATAAGCAGCCTTCCTGCATCTCTTCTTCGCCGTCCTTAGCGATAATTTTGGGGTTAATCAGGCACAAAGGCACAGATTTATCATCAGATACATCCATTACGATAATCTGCTGCTGAATGTTCACCTGAGTTGCAGCCAAGCCAATTCCTGGAGCCTCATACATGGTCTCAAGCATGTCTTCCACCGTCTGTCGGACCTGTTCATTCACCTCATCGACTGGAATTGCTTTTTTTCGCAACCGCGGGTCAGGAAAGTGTAAAATTTGTAAGAATGCCATTAAGTTAAACAATAATTATAAATTAATTTAGTATTACCTGTATAAGCTCGCGTATAAGATACCCTTATGCTTATAGGGCTATACTCTAGTATAAAAGTATTGATAGCTAGTTTAGCAAAAAATCTTCTATAACAACGGATTAAGGATCAACATGCTGGGGAAATTCAACAATCACGGCACATTTTTCATACTACTAGTCGTTTGCTTATTAGCAGTCTTAGTAACGGCTTGTACAACTACATCGGAATCAAACGATACTGATACCGAGCTCGAGGTTGGTGAACCAAATGTAGATATCGATACCTCTGAAACACAGGCATTGGATACATCCGGCGAACCACACATAGAAGACCTGCCAGTATCTCCGCAACAACATAATGTTGATTTTAAGGCATCTGCTCCTGAGCAATACACAGTGGTACCTGGTGATACTTTATGGGACTTATCAAATCGATTTTTAGTTCAGCCCTGGTATTGGCCAGAAATTTGGTATCTAAATCCTCAAATAAATAACCCGCATCTCATTTACCCTGGGGATGTAATCTCAATTTTTTATGTAGGCGGAAAGCCTTATCTAACCGTAAGGGACGGCCCAAGAGTAACTAAGCTCTCACCAAAAGTTCGCGACGAAGAAATAGGTGCACAAACGTACAGCATTCCAATTCCTGCCATTCAACAATTTATTATTCGTCCTCGCGTAGTCAGTGAAGAAACCTTAAACAACGCTGCTTATATTTTAAGTTCAATCGATGAAAGGCTCGCATTCGGCACAGGTGATCGTGTCTACGTACGTGGCTTTGACGGTAAGCCGCAAGGTCAATACACCATTTTCCGTAAAGGCGAGGCACTGCATGATCCTAAGACTGAAGAATTACTCGGTTTTGAAGCAATCCTGGTTGGAGATGGTGAAATTATCCGCGCGGATGATCCTGCTACGTTTGATTTAACCCAAACTAAGCGCGAAGTATTACGAGGCGATAGACTGTTGCCGATAGATTTTGGTGAAATTGACACTGAATTTGTACCCCATACACCACCCGAAAATACTCATGGTCATGTGATATCTTTATTTGATGCAATTAGCCAAGTGGGCGCCTTCCAAGTAATCACACTTAGTCTTGGAGAGCGAGACGGCATCGAAAAAGGCCATGTACTGGATATCAATCAAGCCGGACGAGTGGTTGCTGACCCGTTCGAAAAACCAGGTTCCTTAATAGACGTTGAACTACCAGAAGAAAGTGCAGGTCGCGCTATGGTATTTCGTACTTTTGAAAAAGTCAGTTATGCCTTGATCATGAGAGCCTCAAGAGCCATTCAGCTCGGCGACTCAGCGACCAACCCTTAAGCGTTACAGCGCAATAAATTTATCATTTCTAAGCCCGTGGTCTATATCAGACCACGGGTTTTTTATTTTAAAGTCAGAAGTTTTTCGTTTATTCGCGTAAGTCGCTACAATTCTATGCTGGGGCAACTAATAGTATCGTCACATGCAACCACTCAAAGCTTGGCTTA
Source organism: uncultured Mycobacterium sp. (assembly GCA_964196535.1). Classification (GTDB taxonomy): domain Bacteria; phylum Pseudomonadota; class Gammaproteobacteria; order UBA4575; family UBA4575; genus JABDMD01. The sequence goes on from CAXMUG010000070.1 coordinate 23,438, forward strand.
CGCTTATCCACGTTGACAAACTTGGACCGGTTACGCTGCAAAAATTATTAGAACACTTTAATACTGCTACAAGCATTCTGAATGCCAGTCGAAGCGAGCTGCAATCACTCGGTATCAGCAGCTCCATCATCGATGGCATTCACGAACCTAAAGAAGACGCTATACAACGCGACCTCGCCTGGCTAGAACACGAAAACCATCACCTAATTACTATCCAGGATGCTTCGTATCCTGAATTACTACGACAAATACCAGGTCCTCCCTGTGTTTTATACGCCTTAGGCAAACCAACGCTTGCAGCAAATTTATTAACTGAGCCGCAGCTGGCAATTGTCGGCAGTAGAAATGCCAGTGCATATGGTAAAGAAATCGCCACTTCATTTGCACATAAATTAGCAAGCTGTGGCCTTATCATTACCAGTGGTTTGGCCAGTGGTGTTGATGGCGCAGCACATCGCGGTGCATTGCAAGCAGATATTGGCAGTACCATCGCCGTCGCTGCATGCGGCTTGGATAGTGTCTACCCTGCAGAGCATCGCCAACTCGCCGAACAAATCTCTAAACGTGGTTTACTCATCTCTGAATTTCCTATCGGTACTTCACCAATGCCAGGGCATTTCCCCAGACGCAATCGAATAATCAGCGGTTTGAGTTTAGGAACCCTGGTGGTAGAGGCTTCTATGAAAAGTGGTTCTTTAATTACAGCACGTCTAGCTACAGAACAAGGGCGCGAGGTGTATGCCATACCAGGATCCATCCATAATCCGCTTTCTAAAGGTGGGCATATTTTAATTCGTAATGGCGCGAAACTAGTTGAGACCGTGGAAGACG
>CAXMUG010000071.1:0-9321 GCA_964196535.1 uncultured Mycobacterium sp.
CATGTAGAATTGAAACAATTGTTAATGCTTTACGCTCTCGATTAGCTTTCCCATAGTATACTTCGCTATGAAGATTTGAATAACCAAGTTGAGCTGAGCGCTTCATATATTTTATTTCTATATGTCTTATAGCTTTAAAAAAGTGTCATAAATCTGTACGCCAAAACGCTCCCATGAAAAACTTTTTGCATAACCTTGGCACTCCTTTCTGCTTGAATTGTTATTTTGCTTTTTTAAGAACATGCAGATATTTTCGGTCATAGAATTATAGTCTTGAGAAGGAATCAAACTGCCTGTTTTTCCTTCTATTACGGCATCTGCAACACCACCTACATTAAATGCTACAGTTTTTAATCCACAGGCGCCTGCCTCTGCTGCCACCATGCCAAAGCCCTCTATGTCAGCAGAAGAATCTAACAATGGGAATACAAAAACACTAGAACACATATATGCTGATTCTAAATCTTCATCACTAACCTTATCTATCATTAACACATGCTTATACATATTAGCTTCTCGTATACTTACTAATATTTTCTCACGTGTAGATAACTCTTGTTTCACAGCATTTGATGCCTCTTCTCCAATAACCACATACATAACATTAGGGTATTTTTTTACAATCATTGGAAGCGAATTTAAAATAAACTCAGCAACACCCTTTCTCTTTACCAAACGCCCTACAGTGAGAAGTACAAAATTTTTGTCAAGTGAATAGTCATTTTTGAACTTACTTCCATTATTATTTAAATATGGAATATCTACACCAGGGTTTATAACCACTACATCTTTCTTATAGCCCTTACCTTTTATCAACCGCGATGTGTTTTGACTGTTCGTCAAAATCAAATCTGATGACAAAATCAATGGAACAAATAATAATTTATATATGTAATTTTTTGCTGCTATATCCAAACCATGAATATAAGTTATACACTTTGATTTACTAAATATACTTGAAATTCGTATAATCGGCGAAACCAGCCCACTTGCAGCATATGAAATATCATATTTAGTCCTACAAGATGCAATAATTGACTTAAATAAACATTCGAAAAAAAATACTAAAAGATTATTAGAATTACATCCAATGTAATTACAACTCTCACTTATAAATTCCTCAGACTCTTTTGGTCCCACTATTGTGCATTGAAAATTTTTAGATAAGATCTCAATTGTCTTAAAGGTTAACCTTTCTATTCCACCAACCTGAGGAGGAAGGTTCTTCGTCACTATAAGTATATTTCTAGTTTTCATATTTCTTTATCTACACTAGCAATCAAATTTCTGCCATAAATTGGGACATTCCCAACCTATAGCTTGTGGATTTAAAAAACACAATTTATATTATTGACACCAATTGCTGCTCAATCTAATGTATGCTATAAACACCTTTTAAAACAATGGGTTATGGATATCAGATCATCGGGAATATAGTACCGATAGGCTAAAGATATGCTTAAATTCACTGATTACATTAGATTTTATTTACCAACAACGATATCTTGTTATTGGTAATGAGACATATTGGCTCTACTTGAGCAAGATATCTACTTTTACAGGATAAATACGTTTTTTTAAGCTAGTACTAACAACCTACTATTTACCTATTACACAAACCATATAACACGTACCAATATAATATATCCATAGAATGGCTACAGCAGCATCAACAATTAGAATAAGCGGACTTTCAAGAAGGTTGATAAACGATGGCTTTATATCAGAACAAGATGCCGCTAATGCACAAAAAGAAGCTCATGATAACGGTGTCGCGCTAACCACATATTTAGTCAAGAATGATCTTATAGCTGCAAGCGATCTGGCACATTCTGCATCAAACGAATTTGGCATCCCATTACTGAATATAAATTCAGTTGATCTAGAGTCTTTGCCAGCAAATTTAGGCCCTGAAAAGCTCATTCGCCAGCACCATGCATTACCTATTCAGAAGCGCGGTAATCGTTTATTCGTAGCGATTTCAGACCCTATGAATTTAGCTGCATTGGATGAATTCAAATTCAACACCGGAATAACTACAGAAGCGGTTCTTGTAGAGGAAGACAGGCTTGAAGCCATAATCGATAAAGCACTTGAATTAGGTGATAAATCACTCGATATGGATGGCTTGCTGGATGATGATCTTGACAACCTTGATGTATCACATGGTGATGAAGACTTAGATGACAGCGGTGAATCCGACATTGACGATACACCTATTGTTCGCTTTGTAAATAAATGTTTGCTTGATGCTATTAATAAAAAAGCTTCGGACATACACTTTGAGCCTTATGAGAAAGTATATCGCGTGAGATTTCGCATAGACGGTGTGTTAGAAGAAATCGCTAATCCTCCACAAAATTTAGCCCCAAGAATTTCAGCGCGCTTGAAAGTAATGTCACGTTTAGATATTTCTGAGCGTCGCGTCCCACAAGATGGCCGCATTAAAATGCAACTATCGAAAAAACGTTCTATCGATTTTCGTGTCAATACATGTCCTACATTGTTCGGCGAAAAAATTGTACTGCGTATATTAGATCCAGCTAGCGTACAACTTGGTATTGATGCTCTTGGATATGAAGAGCACCAAAAACAACTTTATCTTAATGCACTGTCTAAACCTTACGGACTGATTCTTGTTACAGGGCCAACGGGTAGCGGTAAAACAGTATCTCTTTACACGGGTCTTAATATTCTCAACACAGCAGATCGCAATATCTCCACTGCAGAAGATCCGGCCGAAATAAATATGCCCGGGGTTAATCAAGTAAACGTGAACCCAAAAGTAGGCCTAACCTTCGCTTCAGCCCTACGCGCCTTCCTACGACAGGATCCAGACATCATAATGGTAGGTGAGATTCGAGATTTAGAAACAGCCGAAATAGCCGTTAAAGCAGCTCAAACGGGTCACTTAGTCCTCTCCACCTTGCATACTAATGACGCACCACAGACACTCACTCGATTAGCTAATATGGGGGTACCCCCGTATAACATAGCCTCAGCGGTAACTTTAATTATCGCACAGCGCCTAGCACGACGACTTTGTGAACCATGCAAAGTTGCTGATGACGTACCAGCAGAAGCGCTCATAGAAGAAGGATTTTTAGAATCTGACATTAGTGATTTGAAAATATATAAAGCTGGAGGTTGCGATCAGTGCAACAATACTGGCTACAAGGGCCGCACAGGCATCTACCAAGTGCTAGCTATATCTGAGGAAATGGGGACTATGATTATGGAAAATGGCAACGCTATACAACTTGCGGAACAAGCTCAGAAAGAAGGCTATCCAGATCTACGCGCCTCAGGATTAGAAAAAGTTCGGATAGGCATATTAAGCCTTGAAGAATTAAACCGTGTGACAAAGGATTAACACTATGGCTACTGCTACAGCAGCAAACCCTAATGCAATTATTTTTGTATGGGAAGGTGTTGACCGTAAAGGCACGCGCGTAAAAGGTGAAACACAAGCTTCCAATGAACTTCTATTGAAGGCAGACTTGCGTCGACAAGGCATCAATCCCTTAAAGGTAAAGAAAAAGCCTAAACCTTTATTTGGTAAGGGCAAAAAAATCATACCTAAAGATATTGCAATCTTTGCGCGACAGTTAGCCACTATGATGGCGGCTGGTGTGCCATTAGTTCAAGCCTTTGAAATTATAGGGCGCGGACACGAAAAGCCAAGGATGCAAGAGCTCATCATGAACATCAAAGGCGATGTTGAATCGGGCACAGCATTAGCGCATTCATTAGAGAAGCATCCAAAATATTTTGATGACCTATTCTGCAATTTAGTGGATGCGGGCGAACAATCTGGTGCGTTGGAAACATTGCTTGATAAAATTGCAATATATAAAGAAAAAACTGAAGAACTAAAAGGCAAAGTCAAAAAAGCACTATTTTATCCAACAGCAGTTCTTGTTGTAGCTTTTATCGTTTCCGGCATTCTTTTGCTATTTGTTGTCCCGCAATTCCAGGAGCTATTCCAAGGATTTGGAGCTGATTTACCTGCATTTACCCAGATGGTTATTAATTTATCTGAATTTATGCAGAAATATTGGTGGGTTGTTTTGTTTGGGATTGGCGCTTCAGTATTTGGGTTTGTTACCGCTAAACAGCGCTCTCCAGCAATGCGCCGCGGACTAGATAAAGCTTCACTTAAAATTCCTATAATTGGTGCAATTTTAGAAAAATCCGCTATAGCAAGATTTGCACGCACGTTAGCTACTATGTTCGCAGCAGGCGTGCCTTTAGTTGAAGCCATGCAATCTGTTGCGGGTGCAACGGGTAATTCAGTATTTGAACAAGCCACATTACGTATGAAAGATGAAGTCGCTACAGGTACACAATTACAACAAAGTATGCGCTCCACAAATTTGTTTCCTAATATGGTGGTTCAGATGATAGCTATCGGTGAAGAATCTGGTTCTCTAGACGAAATGCTTAGCAAGGTAGCCGATTTTTATGAAGCAGAAGTAGATAACTTAGTGGATGGTTTAAGTAGCCTTTTAGAACCTCTTATTATGGCGATCTTAGGCGTGGTAGTAGGCGGTCTTGTTATTGCAATGTACTTACCGATCTTTAAACTAGGCGCTGTAGTATAAATATATCTTTTTCTGAATTTTTGTCTAACCAATTATATTGAACCTCCTAGATAATGCAGTCCTGAGCTATATAGCTAATAACTCAGCGATGTTACTTACTTACAGTTTCATCATAGGCGCTTTCATTGGCAGCTTTCTAAACGTCGTTATTCATCGCATACCTGTTATGCTTGAACGACAATGGAAAAGCGAATGCCAAGAACTTCTTACTCCTGAGATAGATATCCCTGCACTCTCTAAATACAACTTATGTGTTCCTAGGTCACATTGTCCTGCATGCAACCATCAAATTAAAGCGATCGAAAATATCCCCGTCATTAGTTACTTATTTCTAAAGGGGGAATGCAATAGTTGCGGAACAAAAATTTCAGCTCAGTACCCTTTCGTAGAATTACTCACTGCAATTTTCACTGTAATTATTGTTTGGAAATTTGGTTTTAGCCTACAAGCACTTGGCGGAGTTATATTTACTTGGTTTTTGATCGCACTCAGCGGCATAGATATAAAAACTCAATTACTACCTGACAATTTAACATTCCCGTTTTTATGGTTAGGTATTATTTTTAACCTGTTCGCCACCTATACAGATTTAAACTCAAGTGTACTCGGAGCAATTTTTGGCTATCTCGCACTATGGTCAGTGTTCCACTTATTTAAGCTAATAACAGGCAAAGAAGGTATGGGTTACGGTGACTTTAAGTTACTTGCAGCACTTGGTGCATGGCTGGGCTGGCAAGTCCTGCCTTTAATTATCCTACTCTCCTCAGCGGTAGGCGCGGTGATTGGTATCTTTATGATCGTGTCGAAACTACAAGAACGCAGCCAACCCATTCCATTTGGCCCCTACCTTGCAGTAGCAGGATGGATTGCAATGTTGTACGGTAATCAACTAATAGCTCTATATTTAAACAAAACCATATAACACTCTATTGCAACTATGTTGGTAGTAGGCCTCACAGGCGGGATTGGATGCGGGAAAAGTCTTGTCTCTGATATTTTCCATGAGCTCTTCACAATTCCAATCATTGATGCAGACATCATTGCAAAAGAGCTCACCCAAACGAAGCCAGTAATCGAGCTAATTTCTCAGCAGCTTGGGACAGATTATATAGACGAAAATAGTCAGCTGTTACGTGAAAAACTCAGGCAGGCAATTTTTTCTGATTCTAGCATTCGCGCTAAACTTGAAAATATACTTCATCCATTAGTGTATAATGATATTAGAATAAAGCTCAGCGAGCTTCATACGAGTTACTGCATAGTCGTTATTCCATTATTGCTTGAAATCAAGCAAACCGATTTTCTTGACCGCATCCTAGTTGTAGATTGTACAATTGAAGAGCAAATTTCACGTGTGGTGCGCCGTGACCAGTGCAGCGAATCTCATGTTGAAAAAATCATTAATGCACAAATAGATCGAGATAGTCGTTTATCACTTGCTGATGATATTATTACAAATAGTGGAAACACCTCACTTACAAAAGAAAAAGTAGCTTTACTACATAAAAAATATACCAAATTAAGCTAATCCCACAACAAACCATGAACACTGCCACAGAAACAAATGAAATATGTTATGAGCAACCGCTCAATGAGCGCATGCGAACTTTTTTGCGCTACGAAGAACTAACTCGCCGCTTTAATTTTTTTGCCAAGCAGGAAAGTGGTTCTGACTCACATGCAGCGCTTTTAACATTAATAGAAATATTAAGCTTGGTATCTCGTGGAGATCTTAAACAAGAACTTTTGAAAGAATTAAAACGGCAAATCGATACACTTGAGCAATTTTCAAATAAACCTAAACTGAATACCAGCAAACTAACTGAAATTTTATCTAAACATAAGAATACCTTTGATCGCTTACATACAGTACACGGCCAAATTGGTAATCACCTTAAAGAAAATGATTTCTTAAATAGTATCCGACAACGCGCAGTTATTCCTGGCGGCACCTGTGATTTTGATTTGCCCGAATATCATCATTGGCTCTCTTTACCTTTTAGTCAGCGTAGCAAAGTGTTATTAGAATGGATTGAACCATTTGAGCTTGTGCAACAAAGCGTTAACCAAGCGCTTCGTTTGGTCAGAGAAAGCACTCAATATGCAGATAAAACGGCACCTAAAGGCTTCTATGATCAAAACCTGGATCCAAACTCACCCAATCAATTGATACGCATTGCTATTGCTAAGAAGCATAATTTTTTCCCAGAATGCAGTGCAGGTAAGCACCGTTTTTCGATTCGCTTTCTATCACAAGATGACCCTAATACCACCTCTAAGCAGACTGGAGTTAATATTGATTTCAAGCTTGCATGCTGTACATTTTAATTAGTTATAGCCCATATATTCCTAATCGCAGCAATACCCTGCCCACCATTCAACACACTTGTCGCTAGATCTTCTACACCAAGACCACCAATTGCATAAACAGGAATCAAGCTTTTCTTAGCAAGCTGAGAAAATTTTTTCCATCCAAGAGTTTTACAATTTTCACTAACCTGTTTCTCAATAACAGGACCTAAAATCATATAGTCCAGTCCAAGTAAATTTGCATGCCCAATTTCATGCGAATTATGACAAGAAGCTCCTACTAGATACTTAGAACTGAGAGGCCTCTTTTTAGTTTCTAATAGCTTATCACTCGTTAAATGCAATCCTGTTGCTGGAAATTTATCAAAGAATTCAATATTCGTGTTTAAAATTAAATCTACTTCATATTTCTTACATAGCTCAATGCATTGCTTTGCTAACCGAATATATTCTGAAGGCTCCAATTCATGCGAACGGAGTTGAATGATACGAATGGATGCTTTCCTCACTACTTCTTCAAAGTTTCTCAAGAAGTTATCAGGATATTGAGTATAGCTAGGAGTAACTGGAAATATTTTTGGTAATCGTAAGGCCCGTAACACTCCATAGTTTGCAGAGGGAAAATCATCGTCACTCAGTGAAGCAACCGGTTTCCAGAAAATTTCTTGCCTTTCATGCGCGCATACTTTCCCCGAATACTCATTTACCATATAAGCATCCAGCAATATTTTCTTATCCGAATAACTATAGGGTATCTGAATAAGTTGCGTTAGCTTTGACACATCGATATTTAGCTCTTCAACTAGCTCTCTACGCAATGCATCAGTAGACGTTTCATTTTTCTCAACCTTACCACCAGGAAACTCAAGCAAACCCCCTAAATGAGCATCAGACTTTCGCCTGCTGATAAGAACCTCCTGCCTAGTGTTTTGTACGATCCCGACAACAACGTGAACACACTCCTGCTCTGTTAAGGCGTTCACAATATAAAGTCTTATATATTAAGTCCGATATTCTGCATTGATCTTCACATAATCATATGAAAGGTCAGTGGTCCAAATGGTTACCTCAGAGCTGCCCTCACCAAGTAGCAAACGAAATTGAATCTCGTCTTTTTGCATTTCTCTCTGACCACTTTTTTCATTATAACCATCCGCTAATTCACCATGGTCCACCACGCTCAAGTCATTGATATATAGAGATATATTTCTTGTCTGCATAGGCCCCTCAGTCGCTCGGCCTGCTGCAGCTAATATTCGACCCCAATTTGGATCGCTAGCGAATGCAGCTGTTTTTACCAAAGGTGAATGCGCAATAGTAAAGGCAATGGCACGTGCTATTGATTTACTCTTTGCCTGCTCAACCTTAATCGAAATATACTTTGTAATACCTTCACCATCTCGAATAATCGATTGTGCTAATTTCAAGAATATAGAATTCAAGCTAGTTACAAATTCTTCTTTAGCTTGTTCAGAAAGATCGCTGAACCCTAAGCTCGATTTACCTGTTGCAACAAGCACACAAGAGTCATTAGTTGAGGTATCACCATCAACCGTAATGCAGTGAAATGATTGCTCTACTGCTTGATTTAAAAGATCACTCAAGCTCACATTATCAATATTTAAATCTGTAGCTACATACGCAAGCATCGTTGCCATATCAGGACGAATCATGCCCGCCCCCTTTGCTATACCTGTAATTGAAATTTCAGCTCCATCTAAATTAACTTTCTCTGAATAGCCTTTAGCTACAGTATCAGTAGTCATAATGGCCTTTGCTGCACTGATCCATGCGTCAGCATTTAATTTTTTCAATAAGGCCGGTAGTGCTTGAGTAATTTTCTCTACAGGCAACAACACACCAATAACACCAGTTGAAAATGGCAGCACTTCCGTATCGTTACAACTAACTCCTGACGCAAGTGAGGCGCAAACCTGTTTAGCATCAGCAACACCTTGCTTACCGAGACCAGCATTAGCATTACCTGAATTGATCAACAGATATTTAGGCGTTGATACCTCTAAATGCTTTCGAGTAATTTCAACAGGTGCTGCACAGAATTGATTTTTTGTGAGTACAACTGCAGTATTTGAGCCCTTAGATAATTCAAATAGCACAAGATCATCTCGATCTTTATACTTAATTCCTGCAGCTGCAGTAGCAATTCGGATACCCTCTATAGGTATCAAATTAATTGGAGCTTGTAGTAAAATCGCCATGCTTAAAAATATAAACTGTAAATATTATAAAAAGTTTATAACAGATCTTCCTCTAGACCGAGTGTACACGCGAACACATAAGCTTTTTGAAAAATTTTTAACGACCGGAAAAACTAATTAAGACTGGATAAATTAGAATTTCCTTTAGCTAGGCTGGACTAAGCTAGTTTACCGTGACATTGTTTAAA
>CAXMUG010000072.1:0-4821 GCA_964196535.1 uncultured Mycobacterium sp.
TGCTTTGGTAATCAGGAAGATATGCGTCTTTGTGGACACCCAAAACTTTTTGTATACCTTTGCGCGCTATCGATGAGCTATTCACAGCATTGGTTACTTGCGCAACAATAGGTGTTCCTAAAAATGAGCCCATGCGATCAGTATTGCTGAGTATGTTGTCTCGTTTTGAGGCGCCCTGCTTTTTAAATTTAATTGCTTTTGCACGTAACATTAAATGCGGGAAGTCAACATTCCACTCGTGCGGAGGAACATATGGACATTTTGTTAAGAAACATAAGTCGCAGAGATAGCAATGATCAACGACCTTAATGTAATCAGACTTATCGACGCCGTCTACTTCCATAGTGGAAGATTCATCGACTAAATCAAATAAGGTTGGAAAAGAATTACACAGACTTACGCAACGTCTGCAGCCATGACAGATATCAAAAACGCGTTCTAATTCAGAATTTAAATCCTCTTCGTCATAAAACTTTGGATCTTGCCAATCAATAGTATGCCGCGTAGGCGCTTCTAAGCTGCCTTCTCTCATAAAGAATCCTGCTGTGTAGAAATTCCGCAATGTACAAATCGCAGTAACACGATTTATACATTTGCAAAATTATTTCGAGTTAATAGTTAAAACTATTAATCAAGGGTATCTAATGCTTTTTGAAAACGGTTAGCGTGTGAACGCTCTGCTTTAGCAAGTGTTTCAAACCAATCCGCAACTTCGTCAAAGCTTTCGTCACGTGCAGTTTTTGCCATACCTGGGTACATATCGGTGTACTCATGAGTTTCGCCCGCAATTGCAGCTTTTAAGTTATCGGATGTTGAACCGATAGGAAGTCCAGTGGCAGGATCTCCACATTCTTCTAAGTACTCTAGATGACCGTGAGCATGTCCAGTTTCACCTTCTGCGGTTGAACGGAAAACTGCTGATACATCGTTGTATCCTTCTACGTCTGCTTTTGCAGCGAAATATAAATATCGGCGATTGGCCTGTGATTCGCCCGCAAATGCGTCTTTTAAATTACCTTCTGTCTTACTGCCTTTTAGAGACATTATCGCTACCTCCAGTTATGATGTTTTTTAGCAAATTATAATGAATTTGCCGTTTTTAAATGATTTAGACTAAGTCTAAACTGAATGAAACTTTAGACTAGGTCTAAAATTATGTCAACATAGATCGTTCAAGATGAAGTTAAACCCACTACTGTAATTATTAAAAACTTAGGAAATGGCTGTGGCACGCAAAACAACAACAAAAGCGATCGACTTTGAGAAATCGCTAAAACAATTAGAATCTCTAGTCGATAAATTAGAAAAGGGCGACCTTTCTCTCGAAGATTCACTGAAGAATTTTGAACAAGGAGTGAAACTAACTCGCGAGTGCCGACAAGCGTTGCAAACGGCTGAACAAAAAATTTCAGTATTAAGTAAAGAAGATAATGATTGGGTAGAGAAGGATCTCGACGAAGATGAAGACACAGTCAACTGAGGAGATCGCTACTGAGGCAAACACAGTTGAAGAGTTACTTGATCAGTATGCAAATCGAGTCAATCACCAACTAAAAGCAAGATTGCCCCAAGAAACCGATTCCCCTAAAACGCTACACAAAGCCATGCGTTATTCTGTTCTGGGTGGCGGCAAACGTATCCGTCCTGCTCTGGTATATGCAACCGGTGAAGCACTCAGCACTAATTTAGAATCTCTAGACTGCGCCGCATGCGCTGTAGAGCTCATGCATAGCTACTCACTCATTCATGATGATCTACCCGCCATGGATAATGACGACTTACGTCGTGGTCGCCCTACCTGTCATAAAGCTTTTGACGAGGCGACTGCAATTCTTGCAGGCGATGCCATTCAAGCCCAAGCATTTTCCATTCTTGCAAGCGACAAAGTTACACATGAGCAACGAGTAAACATGATTCAACAATTAGCAAAATCTTCCGGCTCCTTAGGTATGGCAGGCGGTCAAGCTATTGATCTTGCTGCGGTAAACAAGCAACTTGATGAAGAACAAATTAAAACCATGCATACACTTAAGACTGCAGCGTTGATTCAAGCCAGTGTTCTTATGGCCGTGATTGCCAGCGATATAGATGATCCAGAAACTTTTGCGCATTTTGCACATTTTTCTGAAAAAGTTGGCCTGGCCTTTCAGATTCGTGACGACATCCTCGATATACAAGCTGATACCAAGACATTGGGTAAGCCGCAAGGCTCGGATGCGGCTCAAAATAAGCCAACCTACCCTAGCATTGTGGGGGTAGAACAAGCTGAAAAAACAGCGAATAATTTGTTACAAGAAGCGTTAGATGAAATTAAAAATTTAGACGAACGTGCAGAAAATTTACGTGCAATTAGCGAATACATGGTTACACGAAATTCCTAATTAATTATTTAATTATATCGCATGAATCAAAAGTACCCATTACTCACAGGCATAGATTATCCAGCAGACTTACGCACACTGAACGCACAACAGTTGCCCACGATCGCGCAAGAGTTACGCGCGTATTTATTAGATTCAGTTGCCGCTAGTGGCGGACACTTTGCTGCAGGCCTAGGTGCGATAGAAATCACCACTGCATTGCACTATGTTTTTAATACTCCTCACGATCGAATTGTGTGGGATGTCGGTCATCAATGTTATCCACATAAAATTCTTACTGGCCGTAAAGATCAAATTACAAGCATTCGCACTAAAGATGGTCTTGCGCCTTTCCCTGTGCGAAAAGAAAGTGAATATGATCATTTCGGCGTAGGTCATTCCAGCACATCCATCAGTGCTGCTTTAGGCATGGCACTTGCAAGCCAACAAACTGAAAAGCGCAAAGTGGTTGCAGTGATAGGTGACGGTGGACTCACAGCCGGCTTGGCATACGAAGCCTTAAATCATTTAGGCGATAGCAAAGCTGACTTGTTAGTCATTCTTAATGATAACGAGATGTCTATTTCGCCCAACGTTGGTGCAATGACCAATTATTTAACCCGCATGCTTTCCGGCCGAGTACTTTCTAGCATGCGTGAAAGCAGCAAAAAATTATTAGAACCCATTCCACCGATACGTGAACTCGCTAAACGTGCTGAAGAACATGTCAAAGGCATGATTGCACCCGGTACTCTATTTGAAGAAATGGGCCTTAATTATTTTGGCCCCGTTGACGGGCATGATGTATCGGGATTAGTAAAAACACTACAAAACTTAAAACGTTTAGACGGCCCGCGCCTTTTGCATATCGTTACCCGCAAAGGCAAGGGTTATGAAAAAGCTGAATCCGATCCAGTCGGCTACCATGCCGTGCCTTCGTTTGATCCGAGCGTTGGCGTAGTTAAGTCAAACAAAAAACCCAAAACCACATACACAAAAGTGTTCAGTGACTGGATTTGTGACATCGCTGAACAAGACGAACGCGTAGTAGCCATCACTCCCGCAATGCGGGAGGGCTCTGGATTAGTAGAATTTTCAAAAAGATTTCCTGAACGCTACATTGATGTAGCCATTGCTGAACAACATGCAGTTACCCTAGCTGCAGGCATGGCTTGTGAAAACTTAAAACCTGTCGTAGCAATCTATTCAACATTCTTGCAACGCGCGTATGACCAACTGATTCACGATGTTGCCATACAAAATTTACCGGTAGTGTTTGCTATCGATCGCGCTGGTGTTGTCGGCCCTGATGGCCAAACCCATGCAGGCAGTTTTGATTTAACTTATCTGCGCTGCGTACCAAATATGATGGTTATGGCACCTGCCGACGAAAACGAAACCCGGCGCATGCTTTACACTGCTCATTTACAAAACTGCCCAACTGCAGTGCGTTATCCACGTGGTTCTGGCCCAGGCGCACCGGTGAATCCTGATATGAATGCAGTGGAAATCGGTAAAGCTAAAATATTGCGCGAAGGCAACAACAAAGGCATTGCTATTCTGGCCTTTGGCAGCCCAGTGTATGACGCATTACAGGCGGGTGAAGAACTGGATGCTACTGTAATCAATATGAGATTTGTGAAACCGATTGATTCAACACTGATTGAAAAAATCGCTAAACAACATGAATATATAATTACCGTTGAAGACAATGTTGTTGCTGGTGGCGCAGGCAGCGCAGTGAATGAAGTGTTAGCGCAGAATCAAAATATTAAAATTAAGAACTTAGGCTTGCCTGACACTTATTTAGATCATGCGTCACGCGAAGAACTGCTAGAACAAGCAGGCTTAGATCCGCAATCAATTCTCAAATCGATTCAAGAATTTACAAAAGAAAAGTCTAAGTCACTTTCGTAACCAAATCCTCAAACAAGCCCTACACTTAAGAATTTGGGTAGCTGCCCGGATATGCTGCAACAACACGCTTTAATAACGCCTTAGCTGTATTTGAATCAATCACACCCGCTTCTTTATTTGCTTGGTGCGCAGTCACTAGTGTTTGTTTACCTTGGCTAAGCAAATGTATTTCGTAAAAAGCTTTTTGCACATTTTCTTCTTGCGCAGGAACACCCGCAGCAGGAGCAACCTCTACGCCAACAAAGTACACGCCCTTATTACGATCATGATCTTCAATCGCTAATCCCGAACGATCTAAAGCCACGCCTGTACGCCGCCAAACACGTGAAAAAATATCACCCACTACTAAAACAGGAACGCCGCCAATATTTTTGATATCTAAATATAAAAATTGTGCATCAGCACTGGCTAGTTTTTGTTGCGCATCTTGACGCTCCGTTCCTAAAAACTCCATCAGCCTAATCATCATTTCAGTTTCACGCTCACCATTGGGTGGCTGAGGCTTCCATAGAATTTGATTGTCTTTATTGATTGCAGCAACTTC
>CAXMUG010000073.1:0-7917 GCA_964196535.1 uncultured Mycobacterium sp.
GTACTAGGTTATGTCATCTACGCGCGATAGAGTGCTTGGCCATTTAGATTACGTTGGCTTGTTACAGCCTGCTATTCATAAAGAAACGCATGCCCCTTCCCCCGATGAAGTTACTAATGAACAATACCGTGCATATACACGCGCTGCACACGATGTAGGTGGCGAACGTGATGTGCCAATTCCTTGGGAAGAAAAAGAAGAAGAAGTTTGGGAGCACAATACCTTTGTTACATGCGAAGTTTTAGCGTGGCGTGGTGTTTGGAACGCTGAAGAAAGGCGACGACGTCAAAATGTTGATGTCGGACAAACTCAATATTTAGGCCTTCCATATTATGGGCGCTGGTTGCTAACCGCAGCACTGATTTTAGTCGATAAGCAGTTTGTCACGCTTACCGAACTACATAACAAGATAGATGAGGTAAAGAAACGCTATGAGTAAGCCACATTACGATTTAGAGCATCATGTAAAAAAAGCTACCGGCATAGGTGATCCGCAATGTTTTAAAGGTGAAGCGGGCAAGGCTAAATTTAAGATTGGCGACAAAGTTCGTGTTAAAGATTTACCAGATGTATTTTATACGCGTACACAAGCTTATACGCGAGGCGCGACTGCAATTGTGGTTGAGTTGGTTTATGAAAGTCCTCCTGCGGAAGATGAAGCTTGGGATAACTGTGAAAACCCAGAGTGGTTCTACAGTTTGGTATTTAAACAACAAGACCTTTGGCCTGAGTATCCCGATACATTTGCAGGCGATTCTTTGGAGACGGAGTTACCAGAACACTGGCTAGAACCTACATAACTAGTCCAGGCATAACTTACGTCTAAACTATAAGAACGAGAAAAGAGGAAAAGCATATGTCAAAAAATCATAAAGCTGCGCCTATGGTAGATGAGGTCAGTGAGTTTGAAATTTTAGAACTCGCTGTACGCGAACTTGCTATTGAAAAAGGCTTATTTACTGCAGAAGACCACCAGCAATGGACAGAATACATGCATACACTCGGCCCACTTCCTGCGGCACGACTGGTGGCTAAAGCATGGCTGGATCCAGAATATAAAAAGCTTTGTATTGAAGACAGTGTAAAAGCAAGTTTAGAAGTTGGGATAGATTGGGTTAACCAGATGCCAACTAAATTTGGTACGCCAAGTGATTACTGCAACTTACGTGTAGTAGCAGATACACCAAAATTGAAACATGTTGTCGTGTGTACCTTATGTTCATGTTATCCGCGACCCATTCTAGGTCAGTCACCAGAGTGGTATCGAACTCCTAATTATCGTCGACGATTAGTGCGTTGGCCACGACAAGTGCTTGCAGAATTTGGTCTGCAGATTCCTGAAGATGTAGAAGTGCGAGTAGAAGACTCTAATCAAAAGTCACGATTTATTGTAATGCCTGAACGACCTGAAGGAACGGAAGGTTGGACTGAAGATCAGTTGGCTGAAATTGTAACACGCGATTGTTTGATTGGTGTTGCCGTGCCTAAGCCAGGCAAGACTGCAACTGATGTACGTCATATCCGCCCAGCTGTAAATCCATACGGACATTAAGTCATGGTCGAAATTAATCCTGAAAAAATTAATCTTGATGAAGAGATGGCCAGTAGAAAACTGGATAAATCATCTGTGTCATTACTTGAAGAAGTTAAATCCAAAGGTAAATCTTGGCGTGACCTAAGTAAAAAATGGGGCGTCGAAAATCCAGAGCCACCTTGGAAGATTACTTTAGAAGCGACTTGCGATGTGCTCTCAGAAGTATCTTGTGCATTACCGGGTGTTGAACGTCGTTGGGAAGAGGATGAGCTATGTGATGAACATTATAAAGATGTCCCATTTCCTGAAAGACAATTATTGGCATTGGCACACTCGATGATCCGTAGAGGGTTAATAGATGAAGATGATTTAAAGCATCGTATGCAAGAAGTTGATAAACGATTAAACATGGTTTAATTGCAAGATTTAGAAATATCTCGCAATTAAAATATATAAAGATAAACGCGGGCAAATAAAGAGAAATTAGGAAGGAGTTCTGTGAAAATATTTATGAAATCATCATGGGGTAGTGATGACCCAACTCGAGCCGCAATGGTGTTAGGGCATGGACATGCTTTAGCAAGTGCAGGCCATGAAGTTCGAATATTTTTATTAGGGGAAGCCGTATGTATGGCGCGTGAAGTAGTACGAGAAAATTTAAAACCCGTAGGTTGGCCTTCGGTTGCAGAACAGTGGAAAAATGTACTTGCTGAGGGCGCGCGAATTGAATTTTGTGGTGCATGTTCGCGAGCACGAGGCATTACCGAAGAAGATATGGCCAATGCGGGTGGACAACCTGGTAATCCAGATACTTTTGTTGAAGACGCTGAATGGTGTGACAAAGTTATTGCAGAATAAAGATATATAAGTGATAGCGTTGATTTGCAAAATAAATAACTGTTTATATAGAACGAATGGTTGAATGGAGCATTTAGTTGAGTAAGCAAGAAATACTAAAAGGAACTATTAGTTCTTTGCTTAGCACTGGATCTTCTGATAGTTGCACTACAACAACGGATATAAATAAGGGAAAAAAACATATGTCAGAACGCAATGGCGTTAGCATTAATCTTAAGGAGGTTACGCATTGTTATAGTGCAAAATCTCCGCTGACCTTTGAGAAGCTGGATATGCAATCAGATCCAGGTGAGTCTCTTGTAATTATTGGTCGTTCTGGCTGTGGTAAATCAACTTTACTTCATATCGTTGCAGGACTGTTAGGTGGATTTAACGGAACTGTAGAGGTGAACAACAAAGCAGTTAAAAAGGCATCATCAAAATGGATCATGATGTTTCAAGCGCCCCATCTTTTTCCTTGGATGACTGTAGAGCAAAACGTTGGCACGGGATTGCGTTTTGCTGGTTGGCCAAAAGAAAAGATTGCTGAGCGCGTTAAAGAAGCAATTCGTTTAGTAGACATGGAAGAGAATGCGCAAAAAAATACTCAAGACTTGTCTGGTGGACAACAACAACGTGTTGCACTGGCTCGATCATTAGTGATGGAGCCTGAAATGCTTTTATTAGATGAACCATTTTCTGCGCTAGATGCCTTCACTCGTGCTTCTTTGCAAAAAGATGTAAGGGCAATTTCTAAAAAAATGGGTTTTAACATTGTGATGGTCACGCATGATATTGACGAAGCGATAATCATGGCGGATCGCACACTTGTGATGGCAGGTTCTCCAGGAAAAATGGTTCACGATATGAAAGTTGATCTGCCTGATCCACGCAACCGTGATGACCAAGCAGTTCGTTCTATGCGTTCAAACCTCATGCAAGTATTTGAAGATGTTGCCAAAACACCAACGAGTAGCGATGGAAATTAGAAATGATTCAAAACCTAGCACCAATAACTAACTTATGTCTGAACGTGCACTTCAGATCCTATTAATCCTTAATAATACAAAAGCCAACATATAAAAAAGTATTAAGAGTAACTGATAAGAGGAATTCCAACATGAAAAAGATCTACCAGAAGCATGGCGAAGGGATTATACATGATGATCCTAATCTCGCGATTGAGTATGACCCGACATTTTCAGGCGCATTAGGCACAGGTGTAAATCGGCGTGAATTGCTCCAGGTTGGTGCGGCGCTAGGAACTGCTGGAATGACTATGCCTGCATTTTCTGCAAAGAAAAAATGGGATCCGGTAATTAAAATTGGATACATACCAATAACAGATGCTGCTGCGTTGTTAGTTGCACATGAATTAGGATATTTCAAAGATGAAGGTCTCGATTCTAAAAGACCAACTTTGATTCGTGGTTGGTCACCTTTAGTGGAAGCGTTTGCTGCGCATCGTTTTAATCTCACGCATATGTTAATCCCAATACCTGTTTGGATGCGTTATAACAATGAATATCCAATAAAAGTTACCGCATGGGACCATACAAATGGTTCAGCAATCCTTGTGGGTAAGAATACGGGTATCAATGAACCGAAAGATTTTGGCGGTAAACAATTTGCAGTGCCGTATTGGTATTCGATTCATAATATTGTTTCGCAAAAGATTATGAAAGCTGCTGGAATTAAGCCGGTGATCAAACCGCAATCAGCGAAGCTTGCAGCAGACGAATGTAATTACCTTGTGTTACCTCCTCCGTCCATGCCGCCTGCATTAGCTGCAGGAAGTATTGATGGTTATTGTGTAGCTGAACCGTTTAATGCTCTTGGTGAACTTAAAGCTGGCGGTAAAGTATTGCGCTTTACGGGTGATGCTTGGAAAGGACACCCATGCTGTGTTGTGGTGATGCACGAAGACGATGCAATGGATCCAGATCGTGCTGCTTGGGCGCAGGGTGTACATAATGCAATCATTAAAGCGCAAATTCATCTAGCCGAGAATAGAGAAGCCATGGCTGAACTATTATCCAAAGATGGTAAAGGCTATTTCCCTATTCCAAAAGAAATCGTGAAGCGTGCCATGATGTTTTACGATCCAGCGTACTATCAAAACCCTGAAGCGATTAAACATCCTGATTGGGATCAGAATCGCATTGACTTCCAAGCTTGGCCATATAGGTCTGCAACAGAGCTTGTAGTTAATGATTTGAAAGAGACTGTGGTTACAGGAAATGCAAAGTTCTTGGATACGCTTACTCCTGAGCATGTTAATGAAGATCTAGTTAATTACGACTACGTTAAGAAAGCATTAGAAGACAATCCAAAATGGCGGAATGATGCAAGTGTACCTTCAGAAGGTGATCCTTTCACTCGCACGGAAGTCTTTGAGCTTTGAGTAGCGAGATAGACACCACAACAACGATAGATGCAGCTGCATCTATCGACGCTGCACGTAGTTCAGGCATGGCAAAGTCAGTTAGCAAAAGCTTGTTCAACTGGTTTGCTGGTCTTGGGATCTTGTTTGCGTTGTGGTGGCTTGGTGGATACCTAATCGAAATTAATCCTGACACTACTAACTTTAAAGATTTCGGACCGATTCCA
This sequence comes from uncultured Mycobacterium sp., assembly GCA_964196535.1. Lineage (GTDB taxonomy): Bacteria > Pseudomonadota > Gammaproteobacteria > UBA4575 > UBA4575 > JABDMD01. Next base: position 4,982 of record CAXMUG010000073.1, read on the forward strand.
ACATTTCAAGCCATTCCGGATTTATTGGCTGAAGGGAAAATTCAATCAGCGGTGATGTCCAGTGGATACCGCTTGGGTATTGGTTTGCTGATTGCAATCATTTGCGGTGTGCCAACAGGTATTTTACTTGGCCGCAGCCAAGTATTCCGCGAACTAAGTAATTCTCCTTTTCAGTTAATCCGCATGATCAGTCCACTTTCTTGGGAGCCAATAGCGGTAATTGTATTTGCAACTTGGAATGGTGCAATTGTATTTCTCATCTCGATCGCAGCAGTATGGCCTATTGTGTTTGCGACGGCTGCAGGGCTCTCTAAAGTCGATCCGGCCTGGTTTAAAGTGGCTAAAAATTTAGGTGCAAAACCTTGGCATATGGTTACGCAAATAATTATACCTGCCATTATGTTTGATATTTTAACTGGTGTGCGACTTTCCTTAGGTGTGGCGTGGATCGTACTGGTGCCGGCTGAATTTTTAGGAGTGACTTCAGGTCTTGGTTATTCAATTGCCGATGCGCGCGAAACGCTATCTTATGACCATCTTACTGCGATGGTGCTTACGATTGGAATAATGGGCTACATACTCGATAGCTCATGCGCAATGCTTATAAAACGTTTCAGCTGGCATCATTAAAGATGTGCCAGTTGTATTTAATAATAATTTAACTGTTTGTTTTTATATCTAGGAGACATAACTATGCAAAATCAAACTGCTACAAATAGCACAATTCAACTTGAAGAACGTACAACTTCACTTTCAAAACCATTGCAAATTGCATGTGCCTTTATTTTAGGATCGGTAATCCTATATGGTGCGGGTTTCGTCAGTACCGCAGCAGTGCACAATGCAGCACATGATGTTCGTCATGCACAAGCATTTCCTTGTCATTAGTTGTCACTAGCTTGGGGATACTGGAGGATAGGAGCGGCGAGGGAACTGTCGAGACTACTGTATTCTTGATGTTGATGATCGATTATGTTGACCACCAGTTGTGATTGATTAGTTATAAATTGCTTTTTATAAGAGTAGTTTAGTAAATTCGGCAGTGACGCATTGTGTATTCATCACTCATTGGAACTGGGCGTAAGTATAATGAATAGTAGTTCTTATATCAGATTAGCATTAAATTAATTTGATTAAATTTCTTTTATCTATGCGAGGCATAGTAAAACAAGAATGTTTACAAATACAAAGAACCTATACACTCATTTTCTTTTATTAGGATTAATTTTTATTGTTTTCCCCTCAATTGGGCAGAGCGAAACTGAGAAACTCAGACCAGGTTACGCGTATCAAATGGTCGAACTAGTGAGCAGCGAAATTGAGTTAATACGCAAGCATAAACAAGTACCTGTTGATTCTCGTGACAGTATACCAATAGAGAACGCGTATCCTCGTGAAGTGTATTTTCAGGCTCTTACATTACGCCAGAAGGCTGGTCGTCTTTGTCATGAAACTGCGCAATATCTATTGGCGCCTCCAACTGTTGTACAGTTTTCTATTCCTAAAACAATTACATCTAAAGACGTTTATGAAATAGTAAACGACGCATGGAGCCAAATTCGTTGCGCTAAAGCTGGCTTGAAAGTAAGTGACTCTATCGAACAAAGTACAAAGCTAGATACAACTAAGACATTTACAGATGTATTTAAGTCCATCGTGCAAGCGAACCGGCAATTGAATTTAATACTCGAACAGCCCATTGAACAAGGTGATGTATATTCGATGGTTCAACTTTCTAATGCGTATACCATTGATATTCTCGACAAACTTGCCCCAGTTTGGAATTTAACAGCGCCAACACTTCCAGATGTTCAAACAGACAAAACACCCATTGATATCTACAAATTAATGATGAAAAACTTCAGGATTATCGAACAAATTGCAAATGATTCTGGAATTGATATGTTACATTTAGGGTCAGAAATACAAACACCAATTACAAGCACGGATGTATTTGATCTCAGTTCTCTTATTCTTTCCGAATTACGTTATTTTGCTTCACAAGTTGGCATAGATCGAATATATAGGCTGAAGTCTTATCCTGATAAAGTTCCTTCAGAAGTGTATCAACAAGCATTGATTGCAGAAGCTCATCTACAAATATTGGAAGATTTTACTAAAAGTTATCCGACCTGGACTAAAATAGAATAATACATTATTAATTTCCCATATATTTTGAAAAGTCTTGAAGCTTGAATGTCTGCCACCTATCCATAGCCGTCACCTATGGGTACATTAACGACAAAGTCTTGGACGAATAACGTAACGTTCTTTTATATTGAATATTGAGGCTATGTAGATGAGTGACTCGTCGTCGGTTTTCATTACCAGTCTAATGTCAATCTTGCCGTAGCCTTCTTCAAAAGTGAGCCAATCCGCGCCAGCTGCAAGCATTATTCCCCCTGAGGCGTGGACCTTCAACTATTCCGGCTATTACAAGCATTACAAATCTGCCGACGCCATTGGCGTTTCGAATGTCTAGTGGTTTTCTACCTTGGCTGATAGATTAAATAGTAGTTCAATCTTCACCTCACCCATAGTAATCGTTTCTAAAATTTGTGCACCAGCGGAAACTTATGCACGCCAAAGCATATTGCTATAATGAGCTAAAAGGAGTTATTCAGGACGCCACATTAAAGGTCCGCCAAGGGCTATATGAGATCTCACAGTCTTCTGGGACTATGCGCAAACTCGATGTGCGTCTAATTAAAGTTTATCAAGTGCTCGCTCATCGCTAACTCAACAGATAACGATCTAGCTTAGAAATATCTCATGGTTGCAGAAGGGAAAGGGAGACGGAGTACGGTAACCTCCCTATTAAATCTCTAGAACAAGGTTTTAGCCTTACTAGATGTTAGGACGTTGGCCTTTTTGTTTACACCTTATTATTATTTATTGGTCTGAAAATTGAAGCATTAACCATACTTTCTCAGTAT
>CAXMUG010000074.1:0-22841 GCA_964196535.1 uncultured Mycobacterium sp.
ATATTGGCTAACAACATATCATGCTGCGTTTGGTTATCATGCGCAGGCTTTGCCACACCAATAAAATCGCAACTTATATTATGTGTTCCCTGATGCAATAACTGGAAAAAACTATGTTGCGCATTATTGCCTACACCTCCAAACACAACTGGCGAACTAGGAACATCTAATAAATTACCTTCTCGATCCACAGACTTACCGTTACTTTCCATTACCAACTGCTGCAAATAAGCAGGCAATAATGCAAGTCGAACGTCGTAAGGTAAAATGGCATGCGCACTAGCACCAAAGAAATGCTGATTCCAAACATCCAGCAACGCCATTAAAGCAGGAATGTTTTTATTCGTAGGCGCTTTAATGAAATGTTCATCCATTGCATGCGCGCCCCTCAATAAACTTTTAAATGCATCCACCCCCAAGGATAACGCTATTGATAAACCCACTGCAGACCACAACGAATACCTGCCACCTATTTCATCCCACATTGGGAAAATATTTTCTTCCGCTATACCAAATTTTCGCGCTTTTCCAACATTAGCCGTCACTGCCACAAAATGATCTTCGTTTTTTAGGTTCTCACTTTTTAGTATCCAATTTCTTGCAAATTTTGCATTGGCGATTGTTTCTTGCGTGGTAAAGCTTTTAGAGGTAACAATAAATAGCGTGTTGCCAGGATTAAGTTTGCTCAATGCACGGTTAATCTCTTCAGCGTCTACATTCGCTACAAAATGAACATTTAAATTAGGCTTAGACATCTGCCGCAATGCATCGCAAACAAACAATGGTCCGAGATGAGAACCCCCGATACCAATATTTACAATATCTGTAATATTTGACCGTTCAACTTTCTCAGAAAACGCTTCTATTAGCTGTAACACTGTAAGCTGTTTTTTGGTTAATACAGAATCTTTATTCTCTAAGTCACGTAACGCTGTGTGCTGCACTGCACGATTTTCTGTGGAGTTTATTTTTTCCCCAGAAAACATTTTGTTTCGCCATGCTGGCACCGCGCATTCATCAAATAGCGCAACAAGCTTTTCAACTGTAGTTTCATTAATGCGATTTTTTGAATAATCAAACAACAGTCCATCAAACTGTACAGAAAAATTAGAGAAGCGATTATTATCTAGCGCGAACATTTCTCGCATGGATTGCGATTTTATTACCTCAAGGTGTGAAGCAAGTGCCCGGTAGGATGGTAATTGTGTTAAAGAGTAACGCATAATGATTTTAGTGCTGCACAAAAAATAAAGGCGCTAATTAAAGCGCCTTTGTCTGAAGTTTTTTAAGCGTTAAGAATCGTCATTTGTTACACGCTTAAATTGTATAAGTTGTGTAAGTTTTACACCAAATACATCTAACTGTGCCCATACTGCAAGAATAAACGTTAACACTACACAAATTACAACTAACACCCACATATCTGACTCCTTAACTAAAACTAATAGAAATTCTTTCGCAAAGTATACTGATTTAGCGCATTTGTAACAGCACGTTGTCAATTAAACGCGTCTTGCCTAACCAAGTAGCCACAAAAACTACAATAAAATCAGTATTATATGTTGCAGGCTGTAAATCACTAGCGTCCCGGACGGCAACATAATCTGGTCGAAAACCAGCCATTGAAAGCTGTTCCATTGCCCGCTTCTCGAGAACCTCAAAGTCACGAGACCCTGATTCAATTTGGGTTTTTACCTCTAACAACGTTTCATAAATTTGTTTGGATTTCGCCCTTTCTTCAGCATTGAGATAAAAATTACGAGAGCTATAGGCAAGCCCATCTTCTTCACGTTGAGTAGGAACTTGCTCAATCTCTATTGGAAAGCCCATATCTTGAACTAAACGTTTAATAATAATGAGCTGCTGATAATCTTTTTCACCAAACACCGCCGCATCGGGACGGATAATGTGAAATAACCTAGCAACCACTTCGACAATGCCATCAAAAAATCCTGGTCGATATTCACCACATAGTTGTTTATTGAGCGCATGTTTAGGAATATCTTTTAGCGGTTTATGTTCTTTTGCAAACACCTCTTCATGCTCAGGCATAAACACAAGATCTACATTTTCATCTTGCAAGGCCGCAAGGTCTTGCTCAGGTGTGCGGCGATACGTTTTCAAATCTTCGCTGCGATCAAACTGGAGCGCATTAACAAATATACTGCATACGACTTTTTCTCCATAACGATGCGCATGCTTCACTAAAGTTAAATGTCCTGCGTGTAAATTGCCCATAGTCGGCACTAAAACTATTTTTCTACCTTGACTCTTCCATGTCTTGATTTGCTGACGAAGTTCAGCAACGGTAGTAATTGTTTGCATTAAGAAATAGAGAGAGGTGAAGTTTTATTAAGAGGGAAACTTTAGGTCTTTCACATCTTGTACGTAATTTTCGATAGCAGATGGAATATCTATTGCGCCAGCAAGAAAGTTTTTAGCAAATTTTGGAGTAACGCCATGTGTAATACCGATTACATCATGCAACACAAGAATTTGGCCATCACATTGAGAGCCTGCGCCAATACCTATTACCGGAATGGAAGATTGTTGAGTGATTTTTTGTGCCAAGGCATCAGGCACACATTCTAATAACAACATATCTGCACCCGCTGCTTGCAAACTCAGCGCGCTTTCAAATAATTCTTTTGCGCTAGCTTCATCATTACCCTGCATGGTGTAACCACCTAGCTTATGAATAAATTGTGGTCTCAACCCTAAATGTGCGCATATCGGAATTCCACATTCGCTAAGCTCTTGCACAATACTAACTTGTCGGACTGATGCCTCAAGCTTCACCATTTGTGCGCCACCTAACTGAATTAGATCAGTTGCATTCGCTAAGGCCTGTTCCACATTTGTGTAAGACATGAACGGCATATCTGTAATTAAGAAAGCATTTTTCACTGCACTACTTACGCATTGACTGTGATAAATCATGTCTTCCATGGTCACCGATACAGTGCTGCCTTGACCTTGAACCACCATGCCGAGCGAATCACCAACGAGAATAATATCCATCCCTGCCTGATCTAGAATGGCAGCAAAACTTGCATCATAAGCCGTTAAACAGGCAATTTTTTCATTATTCGCCTTCATCGCATGCAAACGAGTGAGAGTAATTTTTTTATGTAGTTTATGTATGCTCATACTTAACTAACAAATGGTAGCGGATTAAAGTAACGCTTACCTGCTTCAGTATTTAAAATTTCGCCTAACAACTGTTCGTAATCTTTATCGTTGTTAATAAAATCGATATCACTTGCATTAACAATTAAACACGGCGCGCCATCATAATCGTAAAAGAATTTTGCATAAGCCTCATTCAACTGCTCTAGATAAGCTGTTTCCACCAACCGCTCATAACCGCGCCCGCGTTTACGTATACGCTGTAACAAAATTTCTACTGGGGCTTGCAAGTACACCACCAAATCAGGCTTTGGAGCATCAATAGTTAAGTGCGAATAAATTTGCTCATACAATTCATATTCACTTGCGTTCAATGTTACTTGTGCAAATAAACGATCTTTTTCAATCAGGAAATCTGCAACTCTTACCGGTGAAAAAATATCAGCCTGCTTAAATTCTTGAAGCTGCTTGGTACGCTGCAATAAAAAATACAATTGGGTTGAAAGTGCAGCCTCACGCGGGTTTTGATAAAAACGCTCCAAAAACGGATTATCATCCACATGCTCCAGCAACAAAGTAGAACCAAATTCATCAGATAGGCGCTGCGCCAAGCTAGTTTTACCTACACCGATAGGGCCTTCTACAGCAATATACTTAAGATTATGCTTGTTCATTATGGTTATTTATTCTTGATAGCTCATAAGTCGGCAACTGCGCAATCAAATCCTTAACCGCTCCCTTACCCGGAATAATGAGGTCCGCTTGCAGCTCTTGTAAAGGGATTAGTACAAATTCTCGCTCCGCCACACCGTAATGAGGGATTTGCAGAGTTTTAGAATCCATTTGCAGATCACCAAATAGAATAATATCTAAATCCAAGGTCCTTGGCCCCCAGCGTTGATCTTTTCTTTGTCTTTGGTGCGCTTGCTCTATGCTCTGCAATTCCGTTAATAAGCTTTCTGGCGATAAGCTAGTCGAGATCTTCGCTACTGCATTTACATAGTCAGGCTGATCTGACGGCCCCATTGGCCTACTCACATACAAATCAGAAGCCTTCAGCAAATGAGTATCAGGTATAGAATTTAGCTCCCGCAATGCACAGGCAACTTGTTGTTGGGGGTCTGATAAATTACTACCCAAACCTATATAGGCATCAACCGCTTGCATCACACCATTTTGATCGTGTTATTTAAAAGTTATCTATTACTTAGTGATAGGTTTTCTTTTTAGAATGACCAGTTTTCACATTTGACTCAGACGGATTAGTTTTCTTTTGCGGCGTATGCACCATTTTCTTGCGCGTAGCGTCATCGACATCTTGAAACACTGTCCACCATTCACTTAACTCCTCTACTGGCTCACCTGCACTTGCTCGCAAACATAGGAAATCATAGGCAGCGCGAAATCGATCATGCTCGTAAAGTTTATACACTTGTTTGCCACGACGACGATAAAAACGATGTTGTAAATTCCAAATATCGCGCATTGAATATGAGAAACGTTTAGGTATAGAAGTATATGGGAGCTGTGAAAGAATGGTGTCTTTCACTGATGCATCATGAGCCACCTGCGAAGAGAGTCCATCCAGCTCGAGCTGTTTACTCAACTTACACATAGGACCCCATAAAAACACAGCATATAAAAATGCAGGTGTAACCGATTTTCCCGCACGTATACGATCATCGGTATTTTCTAACGCTATATTGACTAAATTGGCAAACGAATTAGCACCCTGATCTAACACTTGTTGCGTTAACGGGAACATATGACGAAATAAATCGAAGTCGCGCAATCCTTGATAGGTTTGCAGTGCGAAACCACCATGAAACAGTTTGATCATCTCATCAAACAAGCGGGCAGAGGGCACTTCAGACAATAAACAGCCTAAGCGATAAATTGCAGCTTTAGCGCTCTCTTCAATTTCAAAGTTTAATTTTGTAGCTAATCTTACTGCACGCAACATACGCACTGGGTCTTCGCGAAACCGTAAATCAGGATCCCCGATAACTCGCAACACTTTAGCATCGACATCTTGCAGACCATTTACTAAATCTAGGATTTGATCTTTCTCAGAATCATAGAACAATGCATTAACAGTGAAGTCACGTCGGAATGCATCTTCCTCGATACTACCAAAAGTATTGTCCGCAATAATGCGCCCTAGCGTATTCACACTGGCAGTATTGGCTGCACGAAACGTTGCTACCTCCGTAAAACCTCCCTCGAAATATACATGCACGATACGAAATCGACGCCCTATAATTCGACTGTGCTCAAATAACTCACGTACGCTTTCCGGAGTAGCATCCGTGGCAATATCAAAGTCTTTGGGATGGAGATTTAGCAGCAAATCACGAACACCGCCGCCCACGATATAGGCCTTAAAACCGGCCGCATGTAGCTTGGAAAGCACATCCATGGCACCCTCGCAGATCAAGCTTGAATCGATCGAATGACCGCTCACTCTATTTCCCGAAATCTTATTGTGGTCTTGATCTAAATCCTTCATGCACTATTTGATCTTTCTACTGGAATAAAATTATTAGTAATATCTTTGACTTATCATAGCATTTTTAACCATTACCTTTATTCAAAAGCAATTTAAAATAAGGGATACCCGTTCACTTTCTAGGCACTTATAAGTGCGATTTTTGTCAAAAAACCACATTATTTAATTGCCATTACACATAATAAATTTACTTCCACGTTATACCAACTTAACACTCAACATGTTAAAATTTCGACCTAGAATTTCAACATCTAGTCTCTGAGGTACGTCGATGACACAACTTGTAGATAGCGCTAGTCTTCCCAGTTTTGACGAACAAAGGATTTCTCCAGTGATTTTACTCGCAACTTGGCTGTTTTTAGGCCTTGCCACCTACGGCTATGCGATGTTCAAAATATGGGCGCCACAACTAACTCAATCTTTACTAATCATTACATAACCACCGCATAGGTGTGTCACCTAAATCAAACACGCGTATGAAAATTTATTCGTGTGAGCTAACTGTTACGCTTTAACTAAAAATAATATGAACTTTGAGCACATCAATGAACGAAGGGCACTAGATGATCGTCGAAGATCGGATAATTCCCCACCCTTTCCGTTTTTTGATAGCGAACAAACCTTGGTTCGTGAAAACAGGCGCAAGATACCTGACAGAAGAATTAATAATATCCAAATAGACCGTAATGAAGAATCCACAAAAGAAGCAACCCGATTATTTCTTTGGTATAAAGAAGAAGTCTGTGAATTGTTTCCTGGCACAAATGAAATCATTGTCGGTCGAGCACAGACCTGTGAACTGATTTTTCAGAATAAGTACACGTCTCGCCACCACGCTAGATTTATATTTGAAAATGATGGCTTCATCATTACTGACCACAGCACCAACGGCACTTATATTAAAAACGATGAAGGCGAGATGTTTTTAATGGGCGAGAAAATGGAATTACACGGCAGTGGAATCGTAAGTTTAGGCACCCCAATTGAATACGTAGAAAAAAACGTTATTCACTACTTCTGCCCATAGACTATCCCAAGCAATCTAGACACGTAAAAACCTTCTAATACTGAGTCTAGTCAATTTCCCACCTGCGGCTTACTATGCTGCAAAATAGTCAAAATTAAGCAATATCTCACTTCATTAATCGGTCGATTTCTACCATCGGGCTAGAGAATAGTCTTAAGGTATTCAAAGTGTTAGCTATTTCCGCATACTTCGAGGTTCATTCGTATATCCTCCTTTTTTATGAAAGAGCGCAGAAAACAAGAACGCCGTCGTTGGGGCAGAAAAGTCACTTACCCATTCATTGATAGTGAAGGCGTATTAGTTACCAAAAACCGTCGCAGAAAGATTGATCGTAGAGATGATGACTCTGAGGAATATGAAGCTGCACAGGAAGAAGCACCTCAAGCTGCAGTGGCAGCCGAGTCTAAACAAGAAAATAAAAATACTTCATTAGACATCAGTGAATCAAAAGTAATGGAACTGGAAGAAGCATTACAGGATGAAGACAAGCCTGCATCAGGCATTATGGCATCCATCAAAGATTTAGAAAATGAGATTTTAGATGCAACGAATTTAGATGCAATTTCTAGAGATGATTTTGATGCTGCAAGCAATAAAGATGCACCCGCAAAAAAACGATCTACGAAACCAAAAGAAGTAGAAAAACCTGCCGAGCTCCCTGAGATTGATGTGGCCGTAAATGGAACATCAAATGGCAAAGAAAAAGGCATGGCCATTGAGCTTCTTATAAAAAGCAAAAAACATGTGCTAACAACTGATAAAGACACCTGCCAAGTAGGACGTGACCCTAGTTGCGATATCATTATACAAAACAAATTCGTTTCCCGAGTACACGCAAAAATAATGCTCAAAGATGGCAAAATCTTTGTTGAAGATAACAGCTTCAATGGCACCTATGTTGAATTTAATAACGGCCAAAAAATCCACGTTTCAAAAAACGAACTAACCCTTGCTACGAGTGGTTTAATGAGCATGGGTAAGCCTGTAGACGACAAATCAAAATCTGTAATTGAATTCAAGATAAGCCAATAAATTTCTCTCTTGCAAAACAGCCAAGTCACCTTGAACATGGGCAGCCTAAGCTATCCTTAGATATACATAAATTTACACAAACTCAATGCTTCCCGCTAACTTTGCGAATTTCACGCCGTTGGTGCTTATCTGGTTTACCTAGTGATTTTGGCATGCTGGCATTTAGCAACTTCCTTTGTTGAGACTTAAGCTCTCGTTCATCGATACTTTCCTGCGTTTCCATGTACAGCTTTTGGGCTTCTTTGGCAGGACCGCGTTTATTGTTTAAAGCGGTTACATCCACAATAGAATGAATCTGGCCACGAGTAATTTCAAGCTGGTCTCCCGCTTGGACGTGGCGGGATGATTTAACACGCTGACCATTTATATGTACCTTGCCGCCATTAACCGCATCCGCTGCAATGGCACGGGTTTTGAAGAATCGAGCCGCCCAAAGCCATCTATCAATCCGAATTTTTTGTGGGATTTTTGTATCTTCTGGCATAGGTTTATTCTAACCTCATAAGTATAATCCAGCACTTTAAATAGCTAACATCCTTACCATGAAATTAGAACTGATCAGTTTTAACGTTTGCCATTTTGTGCAACGCAGCGTGATTACACTTAACCACAAGAATTGCGACTACGACATCACCTTTATTGACTTAGGTAACCCGCCTGATTGGTTTCATGAAATTTCCCCATTGGAAAAGTTCCTGTATTAAAAATAGATGATAAGGAAGTGTTGTTTGAGTCAGCTATAATTAATGAATTTATTGACGACATTACCCCAGGGGCATTAAAGTCGTCTGACCCACTTACCTTAGCGAAAAACCGCGCCCGGATTGAATATGGTGGCACTTGTTTAGCTGATTTGTACATGATTGCTAATCATGACAACGAACATGATATGAATAATCAAATGACTGAATGTGTTGAACGCTTACAACGTGTTGAAGATATATTAAGTGATTCTACATTTTTTAATGGCGAGGGTATTTCTCTAATTGATGCGGCTTATGCGCCACTCCTCATTCGCTTAGACTTTATGAATGAAAAATTGAATTTATTAGGCTGGGATAAGTTTCCTAAACTTAACGCTTGGAAGAAAAACTTATTAGATTTAGAAGCAGTGCAGAAATCGATAATCGATAACTTTGATTTACATTACACGAATAAGATCAAAGGCCAAAATGGGCACTTAGCAAACATTATATAAGCAAATCTTTAGACCCAATATACAATATGCTCTGCCACCTCCATGATTTCTGTTTCGCTGACTACACGATTTTTCACTGACTTCTTTTTTTCGTGCACGGTATTGCGGTCACCGGAAATCAAATAGTGCCACTTAGGTAATTTTTTTCCCTCATGCAATCGCCGGTACGAACATGATTTGGGCAGCCATTTAAATTCTTCAACATCATTAACTTCTAGCTGCAGACAATCATCAACGAGTTTTCTGCGATTCGCATAATCTTTGCATTGACAGGTGCTCGCATCTAATAAGTGACACGCAACATCTGTATAAAACAGTTCTTTAGTTTCTGCGTCTTCTAATTTAATGAGACAACACTTGCCACAACCATCGCAGAGAGATTCCCATTCTTTTTGGGACATCTCTGCAAGCGGTTTGATTTTCCAGAACGGTTTTTCTGACTTTTTTTTATTTGGCGATTTCATTAATCATTTGATTCAGACGATTTACAAATGTTGCCGGATCTTCAAGTTGTCCGCCTTCTGCAAGAATCGCTTGATCAAACAATATACGCGCCCAATCCTCAAAGCGATCTTCGGCTTGTTCATTTTCCATACGTTGCACTAAAGCATGCGTAGGATTAATTTCTAATACCGGCTTGCTCGTAGGCATATCATGACCTGCTTGCTTCATAAGATTTTGCATATACAGCGCCATATCATGCTCACTCAGCACAATACATGCTGGCGAACTAGTAAGTCTATGCGAGACCCGTACATCTTCAACTTTTTCATCCAAGACTTTCTTAATGCGCTCAATTAATCCTTCTGCATCTTTTTCGGCTTTCTCGCGTTCTTTTTTGTCTTCTTCACTGCCTAACTTATCAAGATCAAGCTCACCTTTAGCTACTGAAGAAAATGATTTATCTTGATATTCATTTAGATGACTCATCAACCACTCATCCACACGATCAGAAAGGAGCAATACCTCTATACCCTTTTCTTTGAAGATTTCTAAATGAGGACTATTTTTTGCCGCAGCATAAGTGTCAGCAGTGATGAAGTAGACCTTCTCTTGCTCAGGTTTCATGCGCGCAATGTAATCATCCAAAGAAACAGTTTGCGCATCACTATCTTGATGCGTTGATGCAAACCTTAGTAACTTGGCGATTTTTTCTTTGTTAGCAAAATCTTCACCCGGACCTTCTTTTAAGACCTTGCCGAACACATTCCAAAACTCTTGATACTTATCAGACTCATTTTTAGCTAGCTTTTCTAACAAGCCGAGAACTTTTTTAACTGAACCTGAGCGTATATTATCGATGACTTTATTGCTTTGTAAAATTTCACGCGAAATATTTAACGGTAAATCATTTGAATCAATCACACCGCGCACGAAACGCATGTAACGTGGCAAAAGTTTATCCGCATCATCCATAATGAAAACACGTTGCACATAGAGTTTTACACCATGCTTTGTATTTGGCTCAAACAAGTCAAATGGTGCTTGCGAAGGAACGTACAACAAGGAAGTATATTCCGTTTTCCCCTCTACACGATTATGGGTCCATAACAATGGATCAGCAAAGTCATGCCCTACATGTTTATAAAACTCTTTGTATTCTTCTTCAGTGATTTCACTCTTAGGGCGCACCCATAAAGCAGAAGCTTTATTTACCGTTTCCCAATTTTCAGTAATCTCTCCTTTGTCATCTTCCTCGAGCATCTCAATAGGTAAAGGCACATGATCTGAATAGGTGCTAATAATTGATTTTAGACGCCAACCACTTAAAAACTCATCTTCATCTTTCTTAAGATGCAAAATAACTTCAGTTCCACGCTGTTCTTTTTCGACCTCTTCCAATGTATACGAACCGGTACCTTCAGACTCCCACTGAACTGATTGATTTTTTTCCAGCCCAGCACGCCTAGTAATCAAGGTAACTTTATCGGCAACGATAAATGCAGAGTAAAAGCCCACTCCAAATTGGCCAATTAGATGTGAATCTTTACTTTGATCACCGGTAAGTTTATCTAAAAACTCTTTGGTACCTGATTTGGCAATCGTGCCAACATTACTGACAACTTCATCACGGCTCATACCAATACCGTTGTCTCGTATCGTTACCGTCCGACTTTCCTTATCGTATTCGACTTGAATCTTTAACTCTGAATCTTCACTTAATAAGGAATCATCAGAGATTGCTTCAAAGCGCAACTTGTCACATGCATCCGATGCATTGGATATTAATTCACGTAAAAATATTTCTTTATTAGAATAAAGCGAGTGAATCATTAAGTGCAGAAGTTGTGAAACTTCTGTTTCAAACTGTAATGTTTCTTTCTTGTTATCGTCTTTGGTTTTTTTGTTTGTTTCTGTATTCATACTCTTAATAATGGGTTGGTTGGTTATTTAAATAATTAACGATTTATTTGGCCATCTACTACAAACGACAAACTATCACTTGGTACATCCGAGCCATAATCCGTCATATCTTCTAAGGTGACTTTTAAGTTAAGTTGTTTTACATCTGGATTTTTAGCCAAATGCCCAACGATGGCTTCATCCGCCTTTACACCAAAGGTTTTGAGCAAAGCCCGAATATCTTTTCTGCTGTTGTCATCCATCGTCATTCTCCTAATTATTGGGTCACTTTTTGAAAAATAAAGGCCTTTAGAAATTCTTCCAGCATTTTTTGTGCTTGTTGAAATTTCTCCACTGGTGCCAGCATTTCTTCTAGGCTGTGAATATATTTACCAGTCTTCTCTGGTTTGCCACATTCTTGATAAATAGCCTGCACAAGGCTAGGCAACATCTCTAAATGAAACTGTAGCGCAAGTGTAGAGTCACCATAAACAAAGCCTTGATTGGCACAGGCCTCACTGGTCATGAAATTGCTGGCTCCCTCAGGAATATCAAAAGTATCGCCATGCCAATGCAGTGCATCAAAACTAATTGGTAAATTTTCGACTCGCTCATCAATCAGCCCTTTTGTTCGCTTAACCGGAAACCAACCGATTTCTTCATTAGCATTCTTACTGACCTTAGCACCCAACACATTAGCGATAAGTTGTGCGCCCAAGCATACCCCTAACACGGGTATTTCTCGTTTAATCACCGATTCAATAAATTCTTTCTCTAAAGTAAGCCATGGGTATTCATCATCATCTCCCACTCCCATGGGCCCACCCATCACAACCAATGCATCAATATCATGTATCGATGGCAATGATTGATCTTCATACATACAAGTGCGCGTTAAGCTACAACCTTGCGCAACTAACATACTCTCCATTGAGCCTAATCCTTCAAAAGGAACATGCTTTAAATAATGTATACGCATTTAATTAACTAATTTTTTGCTCGTGCTCAAGCAACCATTGTTTTCTTTGCACCAAACTTCCGTCAGCGTCACCCATAAAACCACCTAAACCAGCAACGCTAACCACGCGATGACAAGGTACTATTAACAACAATTGATTGCGTCTACATGCATTACCTACAGCACGTGGACCCGATTTAATCTTTTTAGCGATCTCTCCATAGGTTTTAGTACTGCCGAATGAAATCTTTCTAATTTGATCCCATACCCTTAACTGATAATCGGTTCCCTGCTTAAATAAAAACGGTAAATTAAATTCTTTTAAATCTCCAGAAAAATAGGCCGTAAATTGTTTTTGTATCTCCACAGCAAAGGGGTCTTTTTTAGATACCGCGCGCATCTGATTTGCGACTTGCTGCACCTCAACTACAAAGTCATCTTGATAATCCACTGCTATCTTACCGATAGGGGTTTTAACAATGATTTGATCCATAGTGAATTGTACATGTTTAGCTTGGAGGTTTAGCTATGGGTTTTACTTTGTAATGGCAGAAACAAAAACGCCTCGATAAACGAGGCGTTTTAGACAGAATTTTTAATTCTACAGTTAAAACTTTTGTTTTAGATTTTTTCCTTAATTCTAGCTGCCTTACCAGTACGTCCACGTAAGTAGTAAAGCTTGGCACGTCTAACATCACCTTTACGCTTAACCGCCACACTTTCAATTAAGGGACTGTGGGTCTGAAATACTCGTTCAACCCCTTCACCATGTGAAAGTTTCCGTACTGTAAACGCGGAATTTATTCCACGATTGCGCTTTGCAATGACAACGCCTTCAAAAGCCTGCAAACGCTCACGATCGCCTTCTTTCACTCTTACCTGCACAACCACGGTATCACCTGGACTGAAATCTGGGATATCTTGCTTTAGCTGCTGCTGATCTATTTCTTGGATAATATTCGACATGTTCTTACGGTACTTTAGTTTTGGTGTTCTTGTATATATTCCTGTAGCAAGGCCTTTTGCTCATCACTGAGGCCCATTTTTTCAATTAAATCAGGCCTTCTTTGAAAAGTACGACCCAATGACTGTTTTTCGCGCCATTTCTGTATGGCTTGATGGTCACCGCCCAGCAATACCTTGGGTACGCTGAGATCATTGATACTTTCCGGGCGCGTATAGTGCGGGCAATCGAGCAGTCCGTCAACAAAGGAATCCTGCTGTGCTGATTCTTCATGGCCCAAGACACCAGGAATATGTCGAACCATCGCATCTATCATCATCATGGCAGGTAATTCACCTCCACTGACAACGGTTTCGCCTATTGAGATTTCCTCATCAACCTCTGCTTCAATTAAGCGCTCATCAATGCCCTCATACCGCCCTGCGAGCAAAATCAGATTACTGCATCCACCCAATCTCTCAACATCCGCATGCTGAAAAGGTTTCCCTTGTGCAGATAGATAAATCACTCGAGGGTTTGTCGCATTTTCCCTGGCTATATTTTCCCGGGCTTTTTGTATGGTTTTTTGCAAAGGCTCAAATTGCATCACCATGCCAGGACCGCCTCCATAGGGACGATCATCTACACGACGATTAGGGTCGTTGGAAAAATCTCTAGGATTAAAAACCTCAAGGCTGGTTATATTATTTTCGATCGCTCTGCCTACAACGCCGAACTTTGCCAAGTTCAACACCATTTCTGGGAACAAGGTAATAACGGTAAATTTCATTATTTAGTTAATAATCTTTCTGCCAATCAACCGTGATGGTTTTCTTCTCTAAGTCTACGCGCTTAACCACCTGCTCACGAACATACGGTATTAAGATTTCTTCCTTATCTATTTCATCCTTAACGACTATTACATCGTTCGCACCAGTTTCCATCATTTTCTTAACTCGGCCAAGTTGCTCACCATCAACGGTAATCACCGTTAAGCCTTCAAGTTGAAACCAGTAAAACTCATTATCAACAAGATCAGGAAGCTCGATCTTCGCAATCCAGATTTCAGAATGAACTAGTGATTCAGCTAACGTACGGTCATCTATATTGTTTAATTTTGCGACGACTTTATTGCTATGCAGCTTACCTTCTTGCAGTTCATATACATTGGCATTGCCGGGTTTTCGTAACTGCCACTTTGCGTAATCAAGAATTTGTTCTTTAGGACGACAAAAGGAATAGATTTTCAGCCAACCCTTGATGCCAAAAACACCTTGGATCGTTCCGAGTTGAATATGTGTATCTTGTTGACTCAAGATGCAGCCCAGAATATGGGCAAAAGAAATTTTTTGAAGAGCTAGTGCTGAACTGAATTAAGCAGCTTGCTTGAGATGATTCTTTATTAGTGAAGCCACTCTATCTGAAGGTTGAGCTCCATGACCACACCAATGCTCAAAACGCTCCATTTCGATATTCAATTTTACTTCTTGGCCTTTAGCAGTAGGATTAAAATAACCAATTCGCTCAATGTAACTACTATCACGGCGTTTGCGCGAGTCAGTGACAACAATGTGGTAAAAAGGGCGTTTTTTAGCTCCGCCTCTGGCTAATCGAATCGTGACCATATATTTCTATTCTGAATATTTGCGTTATTGAGAGCCGGGCATTGTACGCAAATTTGGCCGAAAATAAAGCATATTGAGGGACTTCGATCCTGAGATTAAGAGATAGATAAAGGGATTTGGGGCCATCAACTCGCTTACCCGAGACCCGGCGGCATCCCCCCACCCTTCAACCCTTGCATCATGCGCTGCATGCCTCCTTTCTTTGAGAACTTCTTCATCATCTTCTTCATTTGTAAATGCTGTTTTAGCAGACGGTTCACATCTTGTACTTGCGTACCCGACCCGGCAGCAATCCGACGCTTACGGGTATTTTTAATCACATCTGGGAAACGACGCTCATGCGGTGTCATAGAATTAATGATGGCAATCATCTGATGTAGGGATTTGTCATCTCCCATGCCCGATGCTTTTTTAGCCATGCCCGCAGCACCTGGAATTTTATCCATAATACCCGCCATTCCGCCCATGCTCATCATCTGCTCAAGCTGATTTTTTAGATCAACCATATTAAAGCTTTTACCTTTTTTAATTTTTGTAGCTAGCTTCTGCGCTTTTTCGTGATCAACTTTTTGTTCAACTTCTTCAACCAAACTAACCACATCACCCATGCCTAAGATTCGCGAGGCAATACGGTCTGGATGGAATGGTTCTAGTGCGGTAGTTTTTTCACCTGTACCTAAAAATTTAATCGGCTTACCGGTAATGTGTCGTACCGACAAGGCCGCACCACCTCGCGCATCACCATCTGTCTTGGTCAGTATCACGCCGGTTAATGGCAGCGCTTCGTTAAACGCTTTTGCAGAGTTCGCCGCATCTTGGCCACTCATACTATCGACAACAAATAATGTTTCTGTTGGCTGTAAGACTTGATGCAACTGGATGATTTCTTGCATCATCTTTTCGTCAACATGCAACCGACCTGCAGTATCCACTAATAACACATCTTTAAACTGTGTTTTAGCTTGTTCTACAGCACGATTGGCAATATCAATTGGCGCCTGACTGGTGTCGCTTGGTATAAATTCAACGCCTACTTCATTTGCCAGTGTTTGAAGTTGTTGAATAGCGGCGGGACGATAAACGTCACAACTCACCACCGCGACAGATTTTTTTTGTTTCTCAGTTAAAAAGCGAGAAAGCTTACCGATACTGGTGGTTTTACCCGCACCTTGTAAGCCGGCAATTAAAATAACTACTGGAGGTTGTGCGGCTAACGTTAACGACTCATTCGCATCACCCATTAGATGCACTAACTCGTCATTTACAATCTTGATAAGAGCTTGACCGGGCGACAAGCTAGTCAACACTTCCTGCCCTAAAGCTTTCTCTTTAACACTCGCGATAAAATCTTTAACAACCGGCAGCGCGACGTCGGCCTCTAACAACGCCATGCGTACTTCTCGCAGTGTTTCTTGGATATTCTCTTCGCTTAAGCGTGCCTGCCCGCGCAGTTTTTGAACAGTACTCGCAAGGCGAGTCGATAAACTATCAAACATAAAAATGTGCTCCTATTAAGGAGCTAAATTAACAAAGGAATAGGATTATAGCGAAATTAGATCGAAATTATTTGGCCACTGGTGAGCTGATGTATTTTAAAGTCTGTAATTGCGGAATTTAGTTGCTCGATGATCTGCTGCTCTTTACCAGGCTGCAAATGAGAAATGTAAAGTTCTGGACGGTGGTTTAATTTTTTTAAGTCATCTGCCAAAGCATTAGGATAATAATGCTTTGCATCACGACCAATATCTTCATCCTCGTTGGTGAAGCCGCACTCTACAATAACCATATCCATTTGCGGCTCTTCATTAAGTGCATCCCAGAAGGTGTCATTGGTAAATGAATCGCCGCTGAATGCAATACTACCTGTGCCATTGTTGATGATGTATGCCGCTGCCGGAACAGAATGATTCATTTCCACCATTTTTATAACTTTGTCACCAAACTCAATACAGTCGCCAGGATGCATTGACTCATAAATAATCACAGGAGTTTTAGTGTTGGGTAGCTCAAAGAAGTTTGGCCACACATCCCAATTGAAAATATGCTTTGCTAATACATCATAGGTCTCTTGTTTACAGTGCAAAGTCAAAGGACGATCAACAAGAGCATCGTAGACCGTGTCCAGCAACATCGGCAATAAGGCAATGTGGTCTAAGTGGCTATGGGTGATGAAAACATGTTCGAGTTTGGACATTTCATCGAGCGAAAGGTCTCCCAAACCCGTGCCACAATCGATTAGCACCGAGTCATCTAATAATAGCGAGGTGGTCTTATTGCCTAAGCCAATTCCACCGCTGCAGCCGAGGATACGTATATTCATGGTTATTAATAATCAAGATCTAAATAATGCTATCATTACTAACAACACAGAAATGTCTAACCTATCTCAATTCACTTTAGATGTAATTGTCTGAGATAATGACCTAATAAACAAAGATATTTATTACATACAGTCCTAGTTTCTTGTGACATCGTTCTCATTAATTTAACCGCTAAAGCAGAATTTTTGTTTGTATATGTCAAGCATATTGAAATACAGCACCATAGTATTTTACGCAGTCACTTTTGTCGTACTGTTGTGGCGCTCGCACCTCCCATCAGAGAGCCAAATTACTGACAAACGCGGCCTTATGCTACTGATGTGGGCCATTGCTTGCGTATTGCATGCGGTACACCTTTACCCGCAAACATTTACATCACAGGGAATGAATCTAACGTTTTACAACACCATCTCTCTGATGCTGTTTATGATCTCTACTCTGGTATTAATTTTATCCATCTCCAAGAAAAGAGAATTTATCGGCCTGTTCTTATTACCCATTGTAGTTGCCAGCATTGCGTTGACGATTCTTAAACCTGAAATTCATGTCGCCACATCAAATTTTCGCGGTTTGCAATTACATATTGTATTTTCACTTTTTGCTTTTAGTGTGCTCACTATTTCAGCTATACAATCAATCTTATTATTTAACCAAGAACGTCATCTTCATAAAGCAAAATTTGACAGCATGACGCGTGTCTTACCGCCGCTGCACGATACTGAAAAGTTCTTATTTCAAACCATCACTATCGGTTTTGTTTTACTTTCCGTTGCTTTGATCACCGGGTTTTTATTTTTAGAAAATATGTTTCAACAGCATATCGCCCACAAAACAATCTTATCTATCTTAGCTTGGTTACTTTTTGCGGTACTGTTGTGGGGTCGCTGGAAATTTGGCTGGCGTGGGCAAATGGCGGTTCGCTGGACTCTAGGTGGCTTTGCTTTTCTTATTCTGGCCTATCTAGGCAGTAAGTTTGTCCAAGAAATAGTACTGCATAGGTTTGCAGACCTCCCCGTCTCTTGACAAATAGCCGCTTGCGGCGGTTAATAGTCCTATCTTTATTACCGGAGGGTCAACACGACCTTGGACGAATACTCGATAGGCACACTATTATTAGTGTTGCTCATATTATTTCTACTCTCTGCATTTTTTTCTGGCTCAGAAACCGCGTTAATGGCCTTAAACCGTTATCGCTTGCGTCATTTAGCGAATCACGGCCACCGTGGCGCCAAACAAGCACAAAAACTTTTAGAAAAACCTGATCGCCTCATTGGCTTAATCCTGCTTGGCAATAATGTTGTTAATCTTTTAATTGCTCAACTCGCGGCATACATTGGTTATCGCATGCACGGCAGTGTTGGAATTTTAATTGCTAACTTGATTTTAATTTTCGCAATTCTAGTTTTTGCAGAGCTGACACCTAAAACACTTGCAGCTTTACACTCAGAAAAAATCGCCCTCCCTGCAGCTCGCATATACAAGCCACTCTTAACCGTGATGTATCCCTTTGTTTGGGTTGCAAACTTCTTTTCAAATTCACTGCTACGATTATTTGGAATTAATGTAGAGAAAAGCGTACTTACCACGCTATCACACGACGAACTTCGCACCGCAGTGAATGACGAAGGCACCACCATTTCTAGTGAACATCAACAGATGTTACTAGGCGTGCTTGATCTAGAAAAAACTACTGCCGAAGATATTATGATCCCCAAGAATGAAATCATAGGCATAGACCTTGAAGATGACTGGGAAGACATTGTTACGCAATTAAAAAATATATCCTATACACGTGTACCGGTATATCGAAACAGCATTGATAATGTTGTTGGCTTCCTGCATTTGCGGAAATTCATTTTAAAAATCTTAGATAAAGACTTGGAACGCGAGGATTTAGAAAAAGTTATTCGCGAACCTTATTTCATACCCGAAGGCACACACTTAAAGAAACTGTTATTTGAATTTCAGGCAAAAAAGCGCCGCTTAAGTTTGGTAGTCGATGAGTTTGGTGATATTCAAGGCATGGTTACACTAGAAGATTTACTAGAAGAGATTGTCGGTGAATTCACTAACGACCCCGCAAGCTATGATGTAGAAATTCATCCACAGAAAGACGGTACATTCCTTGTTGATGGAAGTTCACATGTCCGGGATATCAATAAAGCCTTAACTTGGAAGTTACATACAGATGGGCCAAAAACTATCAATGGTTTAATTTTAGAACACATGCAATCCATCCCAGAACCGGGCACTAGTGTGTTAATTGATGGCTACCCCATAGAAGTTGTACAAATTCAGAACAATGCAGTTCGCACCGTGCGCATTAGCCCTCGTTTACCACAACACGAACAGGTTGCTTAATTTTTACTCCCCCATACGAGTGAAGCAAGAAAATCTGCTAATCTAGTACAATATCCACATGGCAAAAGAACTCAGCTATGTGTGCACCGAGTGCTCAGGACTATTCTCTAAATGGATGGGCCAATGCTCTGAGTGTGGCGCATGGAACTCGATTGAAAAACAAGCTGCGGTTTTTCAAAAGCAAAAAGCTAGCTCGTTTTCACTCACCGGTGCAGCCAACGAAATCCAAGCGATAAATGACGTTACCTGCGAGACTCATGCCCGCATCAAAACTCCTCTGGCAGAATTAGACCGCGTACTGGGCGGGGGAATTGTTTCTGGCTCCGTTATTTTAGTCGGTGGAAATCCTGGCATAGGAAAATCCACTTTATTATTACAAGTTCTTAGTTCATTGGATCGTGAACGAGCCTTGTATGTAACCGGCGAAGAGTCTTTACAGCAAGTTGCACTGCGCGCAGAACGCCTAGGTTACAAAAATTCAACATTACGCGTACTGGCTTCAAATAATCTTGAAGAAATTCTGTCTAATGCCATGCGCGAACGCCCAAGTATTATGGTGATCGATTCGATACAAACTTTATCATCAGAAAAAACACCCTCTGCTGCCGGTTCCGTTTCCCAAGTGCGTGAATGTGCGAATCAAATCACTCAATTTGCAAAACAAACCGACACAACCGTATTTGTTGTGGGACATGTCACCAAAGATGGTTCTATTGCAGGCCCCCGCGTGCTCGAACATGTTGTTGATACCGTTTTGTATTTTGAAGGTGAAGAAGGCGGACGATATCGAGTATTGCGTGCAGTAAAAAATCGTTTCGGCGCAGTAAACGAGCTTGGTGTGTTTGCCATGCAAGAGACTGGGCTTAAAGGCGTTAAGAATCCATCAGCTATTTTCTTATCACAGCGCAGTGAACACACACCCGGCAGCGTGATAACCGTAACCTGTGAAGCCACACGCCCTTTGTTACTAGAAGTTCAATCTCTAGTAGATGACAACCCTACCGGACATGCAAGACGCGTAACGGTCGGCATCGAACAAAATAGACTCACCATGTTGTTAGCCATCTTGCACCGACACGGCGGCATCGCAATTTATGACAAGGATGTTTTTGTAAACATCGTTGGTGGTGTTTCCTTAAAAGAGACTGGCGCAGATTTAGCCGTGTTACTAGCTGCGTATTCCAGCTTCCGAGACCAAGCATTGGATCGAAACTTAGTTGTATTTGGTGAAGTCGGCCTTACCGGTGAAATACGCCCAGTCTATAACGGCATATCACGCCTTAAAGAAGCCAAAGAACATGGATTTAAAAAAGCCATTATTCCTGGCGCCAACAAGCCAAAAGAAAAAATACCAGGACTGGAAATCATCGGCGTAGACAAACTTAGTGAAGCAATTGAAAAGTCTTTAGAGGATTAGGTTACGCAAGTATGCATAAAGTATATCGCCCACACATGTCACAAGAAGGTTTAACGCCTACCCACGGTGTGAGCGCTATCAACCAATTTGGCGAGCAACGCGAAGTGCACGTGGCCGGTGAATCACCCTTGACTTTAAAAGTTAATGATCGTGAGATTGTAACCTTAATGACTCTAGGTACTCACCCGGAAGAACTCACACTAGGTTATCTGCGAAATCAGCGTTTGCTTGAAGACATTACCGATGTCGAATCGGTGAACGTGAATTGGGAAAAAGAATTAGTAGATGTGCGCTTAACACCTGGAAAAGAAATTACCGACTGGGAAGAAAAACTCAGTAAACGCACAGTTACTTCGGGCTGCGGACAAGGCACTGTCTTCAGTTGCACGCTAGATAAACTATATGACGCCAAATTACCTAAAGTTTCTTTAAAGCAATCTAAAATTTATTCATTACTTGCTGAAATTACCACGCACAATGATATTTATAAAAAAGCCGGCGCCGTGCATGGCTGCGCCCTATGTAATCAAGAAATGGGCTATGACACCAATATTTTAAAATTTGTTGAAGATGTAGGCCGACATAATGCTGCAGATGCAATTTCTGGTTGGATGTGGCTAGAACATCAACAAGGTGGCGATAAAATTTTCTATACCACTGGCCGCTTAACATCGGAAATGGTCATGAAGTCTGCAAATATGGGTATACCCGTTCTGCTTTCACGGTCTGGCGTTACCAATATGGGCTTAGAACTCGCACGTGATTTAGGCATCGTGATGATCGCACGCGCTAAAGGCAAAGCATTTCTTGTTTACAATGGCTCCGAACAAATTGAATTTGATGCAACACCTAAAAAACCGCCAACCCCATAGATCCTGGCAAAACATTAAACTCGTATCTTACTTATCAGGAAATAGATAATAAGTGAAAACTCTAAAACATCTTTTTGACAAGAATATTGCTTGGGCAGATGAAATGAAGAAGAACAACCCTGAGTTTTTCTCATCATTATCTAAACAGCAATTCCCGGAATACTTATGGATTGGTTGCTCAGACAGCCGTGTTCCAGCAAACCAAATTATTGATTTGCCACCTGGTGAAGTTTTTGTGCATCGCAACATTGCAAACGTCGTTACTCACACCGACTTAAATTGCTTGTCAGTTATTCAATTCGCAGTAGATATATTAAAAATTAAACACATCATTGTGTGTGGGCACTATGGATGCAGCGGTGTACGCGCCGCCATGGAAGACCATGAGCATGGCTTGGTGGATAATTGGCTACGCCACGTTAAAGATGTGGCTAGATTTAATGAAAAAAAATTAGCTGGCTTATCAGCAGATGATAAACACGATCGTTTATGCGAATTCAATGTTCAGGAACAAGTGGTTAATGTATGTAATACAAATATTGTTAAACACGCATGGGAAAGTGGTGCAGACCTCACTATTCATGGTTGGATTTATAATATTGAAAATGGAATCTTGAAGGATTTGGATATGTGCCTTAACTCAACAGATGAGTTAAAAGAAAAGTTTGCGTGGATAAACTAAGTTAAATGTCTGCTTACGATCCATAGTAAGTACATGGATGTACGCATATAAGAAGCATTATGGACGATGCATCAGATTAAATATTATTTTGATAGAATGACCGCTAATGGTCGAAAGCGGACATTTAAATTGATACAGTTAAGAGTAATAATGTGTAATTACTGAACAAGCAGTATTAAGAAAACTGATTATCAAGGTGAAGTATGTCTTTCGATGAAAATGTGTCCGCGCATTACACCCATGGCAATTTACTAAGCGCAGTACGAACTGGTATTGAACAGCTTGGAAAGACCCAAAATTCTATAACCATTGAAGATCTAGCACCTGTGGATGAATTCCACATCGGTGGCAGGCAAGCTTCTGAAGAATTTTTAGACCAGCTCAACTTCTCTTCTGAAGATCATGTCATTGATGTTGGGTGTGG
>CAXMUG010000075.1:0-8363 GCA_964196535.1 uncultured Mycobacterium sp.
TATCTACTGGCCATTAAGAAGTAGAAGCCAACATAAATAATCAATGCCACGCAACCCAATAGAATTGCGGTGCGTCTAGCTTCTCGTTTTGACTGTTTCATAATGCTCACGTGTAAACCAATTCCATTCGTCTTCAACATTTGGTGGTGTTGTAAAGCTGTGATATGGCGGTGGTGAACTTAATGTCCACTCTAAGCCATGTGCGCCATCCCAAACTCGATCCGTCGCTTTTGCGCCACCGCGAATTGTTGCGATTACAAGCCCAAGGAAAATAAGTTGAGAGAAACCAAAACCGAATGCACCGATGGTTGCAATCTGGTTATAGTCAGAAAACTGTAAAGCGTAATCTGGAATACGGCGTGGCATTCCTGCCAAACCTACAAAGTGCATAGGGAAAAAGGTGACGTTTACAAAAATGGTAGATAACCAGAAGTGTGTTTTACCCCAAAACTCACTGTACATATGGCCAGTCCACTTAGGTAACCAGTAATAAACCGCAGCAATAATCGCAAAGATGGAACCTGGCACTAATACATAGTGGAAGTGAGCAACCACAAAGTAGGTGTCGTGATACTGGAAATCAGCAGGTGTAATCGCAAGCATTAAACCTGAGAAACCACCAATGGTGAACAAGATAATAAACGCGATGGAAAACAACATAGGAGTTTCAAACGTCATTGCGCCACGCCACATGGTGCAAATCCAGTTAAATACTTTTACGCCTGTCGGCACCGCGATCAGCATCGTCGCGAACATAAAGAACAGCTCGCCTGCTAGAGGCATACCTACCGTAAACATGTGATGCGCCCAAACAATGAAAGATAAGAACGCAATGGATGCCGTTGCATATACCATGGACGAGTATCCAAATAATGGCTTGCGTGCAAAGGTTGGGATAATACTAGAGACCACACCAAACGACGGAAGAATCAAAATGTACACTTCAGGGTGTCCAAAAAACCAAAATATGTGTTGGAATAAAACCGGGTCACCGCCGCCCGCTGCATTAAAGAAGCTAGTACCAAAGAATTTATCCGTCAGCAACATGGTTACGCCACCGGCAAGCACTGGCATAACCGCAATTAGTAGGTAAGCAGTAATCAACCAAGTCCAAACAAACAATGGCATTTTCATTAATGTCATTCCAGGCGCGCGCATATTTAAAATAGTCGCTACCACATTGATCGCACCCATGATGGATGACATGCCCATAAAATGAATTGAGAAAATTACAAATGGAAGCGCATCACCGGTTTGTAATGACAAAGGGGGATACAGCGTCCAGCCACCCGCAGGCCCGCCGCCGTCCACAAACAAAGTAGACAACATCATGGTGAAAGCAAAAGGAAGAATCCAGAAACTCCAATTATTCATGCGTGGCAATGCCATATCTGTGCCGCCAATCATCATCGGAATCAACCAATTTGCAAGACCCGTAAAGGCCGGCATTACTACACCAAAGATCATAACAATGGCATGCATGGTAGTCATAGAGTTAAAGAACTGTGGATCTACAAATTGCATACCTGGCTGGAAAAGCTCTGTACGAATGATCAGCGCCATGATTCCACCAATAAAGAACATGATGAATGAGAACCATAAATACAAAGTACCAATATCTTTATGATTGGTAGTCATAATCCATCGCATCATGCCTGATGGATGATGCTCGTCGTGATGCTCGTCTGCTGCCCTGGTAGACATTTCTAAAACTCCCTAACTAAAATCTTTTGAATAAAACTTAAAAACGAATTAATAACTTGCCCTGTTAATTTTTTAGGGCTGCTTGTGTGTTGACGACTTCTTTGCTGGAAGAAGCGCTACTTCCCTTAGTACTAGCCATGTTTTTATTATCCTGCTCTAGCACCCAAGCATCGTAATCTTCAGGTGAAAGCGCACGCACCACTACTGGCATAAAACCATGATCGCGGCCGCATAATTCAGCACATTGGCCTCGATAAATTCCTGGCTTATCGATTACTGTCCATACTTGGTTAATGTAGCCTGGGATAGCATCTTTCTTAAGCGCTAAGTCTGGAACCCACCATGCATGTATCACATCATTTGAAGTAATTAAGATGCGTATTTTTCGATTGGTTGGCAGCACTAACTCATTATCAACCTCTAACAAGTAGTTCTCATTCTTCTCTGCACGATTATAAATTTCATCGCGTGGAGTTTTTAAAATACTATAAAAATCGATATTGTTATCAACGTACTCATAACGCCACATCCACTGATAACCTGTTACCTTGACGGTCATATCAGCACCACTGGTATCTTCCATCGCAATGAGCACTTTCGCAGCCGGAATTGAGATACCAATTAATATTACAAAAGGAAGCGTTGTCCAAATAAATTCTAATAAAGTACTTTCATGAAACTTTGCGGGAGTTACACCTTTAGATTTACGATCTCTAAAGATAGAGATTGCCATGGCGCCAAAAACTAATACACCAATTACACAACAGATATAAAAAATAACCATGTGCAGGTCGAATACCTGTTTACTGATCTCCGTCACGCCTTCAGGCATGTTGTAAGGCTGAACTTCGGCCCAAACATTTTGAGAAGTCATAACCAGCAAAGCAAATAATGAGCTAATTGAACGCATCAAGTATTTTTGTTTCATTTATATTTTCCTGCCAAAAAACTAACTATGTAATTGTATGTAGTGCCTTCGCTAATGAATCCGACAAACTTTTGCGCTCGTCATTAGTTAAACATCTCCCTATTTCAGTCTCTTTACCTTTAGAACGAATCAGCAACTTACTTGGGTGGCCTTGTAGTGGAGATTTAACTAACTCCAAATTGACCCAAGCTCGTTCAAATTGCCATGCTTCGCTAGGTTTTTGTCTTCCCTTTTCTACTATCACTAGATCATCATCTATAGTGACGACCTCTTGGTCGCGACAGCGTAAGCTGTACATATATAGACCTATCGTAAGCGCTAATATTTCTAATCCTGCAAACGGCAAAATTAACCATAGCCCTTGTAAAGCAAACATGCCTGCTATACCAAACGTTATGGCAGCCATAAAATAAATAAAAAGCTTATTGCCACGCCAAGAAAGGGATTGATTACGTTGAACTATAAATTGCATTGGTGCAGATAGTTCATGATCTATATCAGTAACAGTGGTCAAAGTATAAATCCCTTATTTCGCGAACCCCCATCCAGTATTTCTTGGGTTAGATACTAATATATTAGGCAATATTTAGGCAATATTAATGTGCGTAATTGTATCCCTCCATTAGAAAAAGTCATTCCCACACAATTAGGGCAATAGAGATAGTTGCACACTACAAAATTTATGTCTTATATTGCTATTAACTATGATTATTAACATTTCTTTCATTTGTTGTTCAAAATAATTTGTTAAGCATATTTACAACATCCTATTTAACCTGATTAATTGGGATTCGCACTTCACTAACCGCCGATTTATCTTTATTTGATGATAACTTGCGCGCGTAACCATAAATAACTTCGTAACTAGCTGGCAATAAGCCATTATTTTGGCGATGACGTTCATAGGCCACTTCAAATTGCTGAAATTTTTTCTTGCCCATTAGACCACTAGAAAAATTCTCTTCTTCAATTCCGAACTTGCTACGACTACCCGTATCTTTTAAATCCCGCAATAATTGCCGCGCTTGTTTATATTCAATCGTAATAACTTCCATATCGACCACAGGATCAGCATAGTGATTCGCCAATAATAAATCGCCAATGTGGTGCATATCGATAAACCGATGCACGTGATCACGCTGATCAACCCGCGCCCAACTTTGACGTAATTCTTTCAAGGTATCAGGACCGAAAGTGGTAAACACCAGCGCACCGTCCTGTTTTAGAATTCGAGCACATTCAACGAACACTTGATTTAGATCTTCACACCACTGAAAAGTAGAAGTAGAGAAAACCAGGTCAACAGACTCATCTTTAACCGACAAATGCTCTGCCTCACAACAAATTATTGAGGCAGCTTGTTGTAAGGGCGGTTGCATTTGATTCGTTTGCAACAACATTGGCATAGCAACATCGCTGGCAATTACATGGCTGTTAGGAAACTGAGCTTGCAAACCTCGTACGCTTCTCCCGGTTCCCGACCCTATATCTAATATATTGGACGGCTCAAGCTTTAGCATTTGCAATCGTTCTAAGGCGCGATCACAAATCTCTTGCTGCACAATAGCAGCAGCATCATATGTATCTGCTGCTTTAGAAAAATCTTTACTTATTCGCTGTTTATTTAACATTAGCCTCGTTTTCTGCTTGTGCAAACATGCTTTTTACTTGGTCAATAAACTGCTCAGAATGCGATAAAAACGGTAGATGGCCAGCATCGGCCATTTTACATAGCCGTACATGGCCCCAGATTTCAGCCGTGTTCTCAGCGGCTTTTATAGATGAAACTTGATCATTTTCACCCTGCAATAAATATATTGGAACATCCTTTGGTAAACATAAATTGCGTAAATCCATTTCTTGCAACCACCTTAAACCCCAACGAATTTTATCTAGATGCTGATCGGAGGCCGCTTGTTCTAAGGCTTTCATTATTTGCTTTGATGCCGTGCTGTGTAGTGCCTGTAAAGCACAAAATTGTTTTAGCGTAGTTTGCGGTGAAGCATCATACTGTTTTACAAATTTTGCAAAAGAACTGGATCGCATCGCATGAGGCCAATCCTCGCTGGCAACAAACTTTGGTGTGCTCGCTATTAACATCAAACTTTGTACACGTTGAGGGTATTGCTCTAAATACAATTGAGCTAACACGCCGCCTAATGACCAAGCGATTAGTACACAGCTTGGCGGTAATGAATTTGCCAGCAACTCTAAACCTTGATCAATGCTCTCATCCCACTCTATATCATGACTATTACCATGGCCTGGCAAGTCTACACACCAAAGCTGAAATTCTTTGCTAAGTTCAGTGATACACGCTTGCCAAATTTTCGAACTGGACCCCCATCCATGCAACAATACCAACACCGGGCCATTACTTATTTGGCCAAACTTTGAAACATGTAATTTAGACATCGTACTTATGGACACTTTTCCAGCTCAAATTCTAATCGTTGTAGGCGCGTATCTGCTCGGCTCAATCAATAGCGCAATCATTGTAAGTAAAGCATTCAGTTTACCCGACCCACGAAAGTTAGGTTCTGGAAATCCTGGCGCCACGAATGTATTACGCACCGGTAATAAGATCGCTGCAGTAATTACTTTAGCTGGCGACTTACTCAAAGGTTTACTACCCGTGCTAGCTGTGGACCTGTTCACGGCAAATAACCCTCTCATCGCTGCTACCGGTATTGCAGCATTGCTCGGTCACATGTACCCGCTCTATTACGGTTTCAAGGGAGGCAAAGGAGTGGCTACAACATTAGGCGTACTGTTAGGATTTTATTGGTTGCTTGGAGTAATTTGGATTGCGGTTTGGTTATTCACTGCACTTTTATTTCGTTATTCTTCACTTGCGGCTCTGGTTGCAACTATATTAATTTTAGTCACCAGTTGGTTTTGGTCAGAGAATATTTGGTTATTTATTGCTATGACCATTATTACAGTATTTGTTTTCTGGAGACACCGTAGCAATATTAAAAATTTGCTAGCTGGAGATGAGTCCAAACTCGGGAAATCTAACAAAGAATCTACATAGCTTGTTACTTATATAGACTCTAAAGACCATCGTGGCTGCACTTTGATCTGCAATTCTTGTGGTTGAGCACCGCCTTGTAAGCGAGACGTACCTAAACGTAATAAGCCGAGTTGCGCCACCATCGCTGCATTATCGGTGCAAAATTCAGCAGCTGGATAAAATACCTGCATGCCGCGTTTGGCTAGTTTTTCTGTTAACTGCTGACGTAATTTTTTATTAGCCCCTACACCACCCGCAACCACTAACGTTTTAGCATTGCTTTGTTCCAATGCACGCAGTGATTTTATTCTCAAGGTATCCACTGCAGCATCTTCAAACGCACACGCCACATCTGCACGTGTTTGATCATCAATGCAAGTGGATTGATTTTCTTGCAATCCTTTTAGAGTGTTGAGCACATGTGTTTTTAACCC
The DNA here is from genome assembly GCA_964196535.1 of uncultured Mycobacterium sp. Lineage (GTDB taxonomy): Bacteria > Pseudomonadota > Gammaproteobacteria > UBA4575 > UBA4575 > JABDMD01. Next base: position 6,083 of record CAXMUG010000075.1, read on the forward strand.
ACTAAAGCTGAAATCCAGACCAGGTCGATCGGTCATCGGCCGGGGAAAGTTGAAACGTTTAGCATCGCCCTGTTCGGCTAACTGTTGAATTTGTGGCCCGCCTGGATAAGGTAATCCCAACAGCTGTGCTGTTTTATCAAATGCTTCTCCCACCGCATCATCAATACTTTCACCTAAAATACTGTAACTTCCGATTGCTTCAACTTTTACCAATAAGGTATGGCCGCCAGATACTAGAAGTGCCACATAGGGGAATTCTGGAGATATATTCTCAATCATAGGTGCCAATAAATGCGCCTCCATATGGTGAATCGAAATCGCGGGTTTTTTGATCGACCATGCCAAGCTACGTGCAAATCCGGCCCCCACCATAAGCGCGCCCATTAGTCCTGGGCCGGAGGTATAAGCAATGGCATCAATATCTTCAACTAACTCAAGATTGGCAGCATACAAGGCTTCTTGCACCAATGGACCCAATTTACGAATGTGGTCGCGTGATGCGAGCTCGGGTACCACGCCACCATAGGGACTATGAAGTTCGATTTGTGAGTAGAGCTTATTGACCAGCAAACCCTCTGATTCGCTGATAATCGCTACGGCCGTCTCATCACAAGAGCTTTCTATACCAAGTACACGCATGACAGCATTATCACGTGATTTAACCATGTAGGTACATCATTCCTAGGTGTATGGCCTTATATCTAGTCTAGTAATTTGATATTCACAACCCCCTCTGTATAATCGCGGCTCATTTTTCAATTAATTAAATACAATATTCATATGCCTGGTGTACGTGTAAAAGAAAACGAGCCCTTTGATTTCGCTTTAAGGCGTTTTCGCCGATCTTGTGAAAAAGCAGGAACAGTGACCGAAGTTCGTCGTCGTGAGGCTTATGAAAAACCTACCGAAATCCGTAAACGCAAAGCTGCTGCTGCCGTAAAACGCAACCTTAAGCGTGTATCTCGCACCAGTTTACGTCGTCGCCGTCTTTACTAAAAATTACCTTCCTGCACCTTTAGGTGTCTGACCATTCATGTCCAATCTGAAGGCTAAGCTGACTGATGACATGAAGGCTGCTATGCGCAGTGGTGATAAGTCGCGTCTGCTAACTATTCGTTTGATACTTGCTGCAGTTAAACAGAAAGAAGTAGACACTCGTGAAGAACAAAGTGATGAAGACATTATTGCCTCACTCACCAAAATGCAAAAACAACGTCGGGAATCCATTAGCCACTTTGAGAAAGGCGGTAGACAAGATTTAGTAGACAAAGAAGAACAAGAACTCGTTGTCCTGAGCGAATACCTACCTGCAGCACTGGGAGAAGATGAGATCGATAAATTGATCGCTGATGCAATGTCTGAATCAGGAGCAGCAAGCATTAAGGATATAGGCAAGATAATGGGTATTTTAAAACCCAAGCTTGCGGGTCGTGCGGACATGGGTGCGGTCAGTGCAAAAATCAAAGCAGCACTCGCTTAAGTTTGGCTTAACCTTTACCGCACCTTAGCTAGCTGAGCTAAAATTAAATACCGTTTAACTAATTCTCAATTAACATTGATATAGTAAGCTAGTTAAATCTCTCGGGTTTAACACACCCGGAATAAATTTTCTTAAGGTTACATCCCGGTTAATACCAAAAAGGTTTTATAAACAATGCCTGCTTTGAAAAACGATCTTTTTATTCGCGCACTGCTAAGAGAAAAAGTAGAACGCACTCCAATGTGGATTATGCGCCAGGCGGGCCGTTATCTTCCTGAATATCGCGCCACACGGAAACGTGCAGGTAACTTTTTAACTCTGTGCAAAACACCCGAATTAGCCTGTGAAGTTACTATGCAACCGCTAGACCGATATGGTTTAGATGCTGCTATTTTATTTTCTGACATTCTCACTATCCCCGATGCATTGGGACTGGGTTTACAGTTCAGTGAAGGCGAAGGGCCAAGTTTTAAATCACCGATTACCAACATGGCTGATGTAAATCGCATTGCTAATATCACATCTCCAATTAATGAACTCAGTTACGTTACCGATGCCGTCAGTCTGATACGTAAAGAACTCGATGGCCGAGTACCGCTAATTGGTTTTTCTGGAAGCCCGTGGACGCTAGCTACCTATATGGTAGAAGGTAAAGGCAGCAAAGAATTTCATAAAGTTAAAGGCATGCTTTATCAAAAACCTGAAACACTTGAAAAACTATTAGATGTTTTAATCAAATCTGTAACCGAATATCTTGCCGCACAGATCGATGCGGGGGCACAAGCAGTCATGATTTTTGAT
>CAXMUG010000076.1:0-49535 GCA_964196535.1 uncultured Mycobacterium sp.
GTCATGCAAAATTTCACAGCAAAAAAAATTGATCTGCTTATTGCGACAACGGTTATTGAAGTAGGGGTAGATGTTCCCAATGCAAGCTTGATGGTTATCGAGAATGCTGAACGTTTAGGTTTGGCACAATTACATCAACTGCGCGGTCGAGTAGGTCGTGGTACAGAAGAGAGTAGTTGCGTATTAGTCTTTGACCCACCACTCACAGAAAATGCTAAAACACGTATTGATACCATGCGTAATACCAATGATGGTTTTAAAATTGCACAGGTTGATTTAGAAATACGCGGACCAGGCGAGGTATTAGGTACGAGGCAAACTGGAATGCTACAACTACGTATTGCAAACATCATGCGTGACCAAGATTTGATTCCGCTTGTGCAAGAGTGTGCCAAGCAACTACTAAAAAATTATCCAAAGAATGTGGATGCGGTGATACAAAGATGGTTAGGGAGTTCGACTGAATATGGGCAGGTGTGATTTAGTATAATGACTACTAGCGACGTAAGGCGGAAATTCAAATGTATCAGTTTTTATAATTAACCCTTAGTTAAAAAAATGTTATAGTTAGTCTGAAAAATATACTTATCATTATATAATAATAAGGGGAATCGATGAAAATCTTTTTTGCATCAATTTTTTTCATTGCGCTTGTTACTGCAAACGCTTTCGGTCATGAAACACCAGATACACTGAATCAAATTAAGCAAACAGAAAAAATAAGAATTGGCTATCGCGAGTCGGAGCCGCCTATGTCTTTCTTAAATAAAGAGGGTAAGCCGATAGGGTATTCAATTGATTTGTGCAATCGTATCGTTGCTGGTTTGGAAATTGAAATTGGTAAAGAAGTTAGTGTGGAATATATTCCAGTAACTGCACATAGTAGATTCGATGCTTTGGTTGAAAACCAAATAGATATTTTATGTGGCTCCACTACTAAAACGTTATCACGTGGGAAACTCGTTGACTTTACTCAACTTACTTTTGTAACAGGCGCATCATTTATGACGCAAAAGGGAGAAGAGTTTAGTGAACTTTCAGCACTAAATGGTAAAAAAGTAGGTGTCGTTCGAGATACTACTACGCTAGAAGTACTGGGTAACCTGTTAAAGGAAACCTCAACGGATGCTGAAGTTGTTACCTTTAGTACCGCTCTTGAAGCACTTGATTCTTTGAGAAAAGGTAAGATCGCTGCCTTCTCATCGGATCAGGTGGTCTTAATTGGTTTAGTAATCACTGCTAAAGATGTAGATAATTTTTCAATTTCTCCAAATGTTTTTTCATATGAGCCATTTGCTTTTGCGGTAAGACGGAATGATGCAGACTTCAGGTTGCTTGCTGATAGTGTGCTATCCAGATTGTATCGTACTGGTCTTGTAGGCAAGACCTATAGTAAGTGGTTTGGGAAATTTTCCAAAGAAAGGCCACCGCTACATGATGCGCTATACCAATTAAATGCAACACCAGAATAAAGCATAAGGCTTATAAATTGATCCAGGCGGATATATTAATAAATTAAAAGTAATTGAGTATATCTGCAATTGGTCGATGGCCGAACATGATCATTTGGCCAGGAGATAATTTAATTGGTTGTGTCATCCATGATGCGATTTATTATTATGCGACTGCTTCTTGCATCCATGGTTGCTGAATGCAGGAGTTCGCAAATAGAATTATTTAAAGTAAGTCGAAGTTCCCTATCAATATAGTTGTGACATAAATACCAACTAGTCCCACTAAGGCAAAGAAAGAGATCGTTTTAATTAAATTAGATTTACCAATCGAGATTCCGCCAAAACTAAAAATTAGCCCAATTGCAGCGATTGCAAACGACACCCAAAATACAATATTCACACAGGAGGTTTGGCAGCTGCGTCCATCGAAGGTGCCAGATAGTAATTGCGTGCCTAAAAAGATGGCTAGAGCCCAACTAATTAGAGCGCTGAGAACGGAGATAGTTGTGTTTAGTGTCATAGCTGTAAAACTCGTACTTATTATGAATGTTTCTAACTAAATTATTTTGTAACAGTCTTATATTGTAGCAAGCTTGGGCATTAGTGAAACCGCTATAGTGTGCATCTCTGCACATATTTAAAGAATTAGATATATGTTGTCATCCCTTATCGCAAAGGGCAGTGCTTTAAGACTTTTTTCTTTGCATGGTCCGTAGATACAAAGTCCGCTGTTAATTTCAAACATGGCGCCATGATTTGCGCACTGTATGTGGTTATTATCCAAGTCTAAAAATTGATCAGGGGTCCAATCAAGCGGGCCTTGGGTATGGGGGCATGAATTCTTGTATACGTTGATCTGAGAATCTTTTTTGATGATGAAAAGCTCAAGTTTCGCGTCTTCTAGATCGATACTGAGTCCTTTGCTACCCGGGTCTGCTATCTCGTCTACCGTCGTGATTAATATTTCTTCTTGAGACATAAAGTTATTTGTGTTCTCCTAAATAATAGCTTCCTTTTTAAGACTTTAACAATCGAGTACCCAGGTTACCATGGAAGAAAAGAAACTTTTCTCGACATCAGAAGAAGCAGAAAAAGCTTTTTATGCTGCGTTTCAACAAGAGGATCTTGAAATGATGATGTCCGTTTGGGCGGACGATGAAGATATTACCTGTATCCATCCCGGTGGAAACCGTTTAGAGGGAACAAACAATATTCTTGAGAGCTGGGAGCAGATATTTAGCCACGAGAATGGGATTAAGTTTGAGATCAATCAAAAAAGAGTATTGATAGAGAATGATATTGCGATGCATCACGTTATTGAATCCATTTACATGGATGGCGAGCTCCAGTCGGAAATTATTGCTACTAATGTTTATCGCAAAAGTCCTAACGGTTGGCATATGATTTTACACCATGCATCACCAGAGCTTAGGTCAGCGTTTATCCCCGAAGAGGAAGAAAACCTAGAAGATCAAGAAGAGGAGAAAAAAACTTTTCACTAATAAATATAGTAAAAGATAAGGTACGTGCCGAGCAAGAACGCAACCCACATCACCATACTACCAGTTGGCCAGCTTCTCGCAAGAATTCCTTGAGGCCCATGGTGTCGATGTAGACGAGTACCCACCAGGAATAGTATTTTTTTCAAGCTAGATAAAATACCAATCTCACCTGCTGCCGTTAAACTACCTAACTTTCTCGCAAGGTAAGCGCCGGGCTTACGATAAAACCAATCAACATCTAGATTCACTGAATGTAATTCTGGAGGGTATATTCCTGTTCGAAGTAGCAAAGCGAATGCAAGTGCGGAGTAAAGCAATAGCTGTAACTGCGTGATTACATGAGTAACAGTGAAAGGATTGTAATCGATACTATATGGCAATATCTTATAAAATGTTTCTGGAAAGATTCCTATTCCCATCGATAAAATAGCAGCAATCCCCATTGCAATTAACATATTTTTTGGCGCTTCTTCGCAGCGAATTTTACTGTCATGCGCAAAAAATGCGAAAAAAGGAATTTTTATTCCGGCATGATGAAAAACGCCAGCAGAAGCAAATAGAAGAATAAGCCAAGAAAATTTATAGCCTTCGCGAGCAGCTGCTTCCATGATTAGTGATTTAGTCACAAACGCGCTAAATAACGGAAAGGCTGAAATTGAGGCTGCACCAATAATACAAAAGAATGTCGTATAAGGCATCGATTTATACAAGCCACCCAAATCAGAGCCATTCATTTTTCCAGTTCGCAGCAACACGGCACCCATGCTCATAAATAATAGTCCCTTAAATAGAATATCTGCAAAAGCATGTGCAGCGGTTCCATTAAGAGCCAGTTCAGTGCCAATTCCAATTCCAACTACCATAAACCCAAGTTGGTTGATCATGATGTAGGTTAATACACGGCGAAGATCATTTTCGATTACAGCATAAAAAATTGGAAACAAAGCCATCACTAAGCCGATCCAAATGAGAAATTCAGTTCCAGGGAACGCCCTGGCAAGAGCATAGACCGCCATCTTTGTAGTAAAGGCTGATAGAACTACAGCGCCAGTAACTGTAGCTTCCGGGTAAGAATCTACTAGCCAACTATGGAACAGGGGGAAAGCGCATTTAATTCCAAATGCAATAAGAATTAGTAAAGCGCCAGGACTATCTAGACTCAGCTTTGTAAATTCAATCGTGTCATTAGCGTTAGCATATAAAATAATTCCAACTAATAAACACAATCCCGATGTGACTTGCACAATTAAATAACGTAACCCAGCGTGGTAGGATCGCTCAGTTCGTCGTGCCAAGATCAAAAATACTGACGAAATGGCTGCCATTTCCCAGTATATAAACAGTGTTATCAAGTCTCCTGCCAACACAACGCCAAGCGCGCAGCCTGCGTAGATAAGGTTGACTACTTGTTGCCATGAATCACGTAAATGCAATGAATATATGACCGCTATGAATGCGGCAATATGAAATATAACGGCAAATATGAAACTAAGTTCATCAACATGTAATGTTGACAAAGTGTAATTAAAAAGTATCAGCTCAGCTTGGTTTCCTGTTGGAAGTGTACAAAGTTGCAACAGTGATAAAATAGGTAAAAGCAGCATGTAGACAGTACGTAATTTACCTCGCAGCATTGGGATTAGTAGCGCACCAATAACCAAGATTACAGCTGGGTTTAGGCTATCAATCACCGAAGTAATCCTCATCACGTTTTACAATTTTACGTATTTGTTTGGCTAGTAATACTAAAGCTATGCACGCGAAAAAACCGAACCAGGCAAAAAAGCCAAACCAAATTTCAAAAGAGAAATTAATATGCTTGTGGTAAACAAAATCAAGCAACATTAATGCTGCACAGACGATGTACAGCCCATATACAACTTTATTAACGTTGTTTGTGTTATCAAGCCAGTATTTTTTATCTTTTTGATTACTCATGGATTAAATGCTGGGTAAAGAAAATCATAGATATATTGCATATAAAAAAATAACAGGAATGTGCACAACGCTGTTACACATAAAGGCACAACGCATGCAAGAGGAGCTTCATTAATTCCAGGGCTTCCTTTACCTATAGTATGGTCAAGTGGCATAAAAAATCCACGTATGGCAATGGGTAATAAGTAAGCACAATTAAGTAACGTGCTTAGGCCAAAAGCAATTAGCACAATATAGTTTTCTTTGTTAAGACTGCCTTCAATTAAAAACCATTTGCTCCAGCTGCCTATTAAAGGCGGCAAACCGATAATACTAATCGTCGCGATTAGGAATGCGGAAAAAGTAAATGGCATACGTCTACCCAAACCATCTAATTGGCTTATTTGAGTAAACTTTGTTGCCGTGTAGACCGCGCCAGCACAAAAGAACAAGGTAATTTTTCCAAATGCATGAGTAAAAATGTGCATTGCGCCACCAAGGGCGGCTATCGGGCTTGCTAATGCGGCACCGATTACGATATAAGATAATTGGCTTATCGTTGAGTATGCAAGGCGAGCCTTAAAGTTATCTTTGCTTAGTGCAATCACTGATGAAATGAGCATGGTTGCAACTGCAATCCATAATACCCAATCCGATGCATTTTGAGTTGCAACGAAATCGATGCCAAAGATATAGATGGTTACTTTTAATACCGAAAACACTCCAGCTTTTACCACTGCTACTGCATGCAGCAAGGCACTTACCGGTGTCGGAGCGACCATTGCGGCAGGTAACCAACGATGAAATGGCATTAGCGCTGCTTTACCTATGCCAAACATGAATAGCGTAAATAAAATGATTGCACCAGTTTTTTCAATATTGCCTTCTAGTATTCCTCCAGGAATAAAATCCAAAGTACCAGCTTGTAACCAGGTGATCACTATTGCGGTTAAGAAAAATACTATAGAAGTGCCTAGTAGAATTCCTAGATAAGTACGGCCACCGACTTGAGCATCAGCATTTTGTTTATGTACAACTAATGGGAAAGTACATAAGGTCAATGCTTCATAAAAAATAAACAGCGTGGCTAAATTAGCCGCAAACGCGATTCCCATTGTGGCTGCAATAGAAAGTGCAAAGAATAAATAAAATCGAGTTTGATTCTTTTCCTTATTGCCGCGCATATAACCGATCGAATAAATCGTGGTGATAATCCATAAACTTGATGCTAACAATGCAAACATCAACCCTAGTGGTTCAATATGGAAAGCTAAAGAGAGGCCAGGGGCGATGGTGAATAAGGTATGAGATATATTTTGTTGTTCGCTACCTAGCAGCTGTGCGGTAAAAATAAATAAAATTACTGCAACAAGTAATGAAGAAGCTTCACGTAGTGAAGCATGGTTGCGAAACAATAAAACCAATAGACCTGCAAGCAGTGGAATTACAATAGCTAATTCAAATTGTTGTAAAATTCCAGCCATTGCCTATAGAAATAAATTATTAATTGCGGTCTCAGCAAAACCGTAACTGAATGAAGTGTTGAGTCCAAAATAGAAGCTAGCTGCGACTAATAACCAGAGAGGGATGAGCATTTGTAAAGGAGCCTCAGCACACTCAGTAGGATTCTTATCAGACTGTTTTATTGGGCTTTTTAAATATGCGTACTCTACAATTTTCCATATATAAATAACTGCGAGCAGTGAGCCGCCTACTATCACTACAGCCGCTAACCAATTTCCTTGTTCTAGCGCAGCAATTAATAAATACCACTTGCTAATAAAGCCTGCGGTGAAAGGAATACCTATTAAACTAAGCCCTAAAAGTAAGACGGCTGCCATTGTCCACGGCATACGTTTCCCTAGTCCTGCAAAGTTTGATAATTGCGCTGAGCCTGTGCGTAAAACAATACATGCCATAGCTAAAAATAGCCCGCCTTTGATAATGGCATGATTAAACATATGCAACATGCCAGCGATGCTACCGCTTTTGGTAGCCAAACTAATGCCTAGTGTCATATAGCCAATTTGGGCAACACTGGAATAGGCTAGCATTCTTTTAATATTTTCTTGGAAGATCGCTACAGATGAGGCGATAAAAATGGCAAGTACAGAAAGGGGTAACAATATCTTGTCTAGCTGAAACTCTCCAAAAGTTATTTCGTTAGAAAATAAACCAAAGAAGAATCTAAATAAAACATAGAGCGATACCTTGGTAGCCGTTGCGGATAGAAATACTGTAATCATTGAGGGTGCGTAGGCGTATGCGTTAGGCAACCACAAGTGTAAAGGTAATAGGGCAAGCTTTAGTGAAATGCCGACGGTAAAAAAGGCAAATGCTGCATGCAGCGCTCTTGAATCGAGTAATTCCGGCACTCTGGCCTGTAAATCAACAATATTTAATGTTCCAGTAAGCATGTATAGCAGGCCAACACCAATCAATATAAATGTCGCGCCAATGGTTCCCATGATTAAATATTGGTAGGAAGCGGTTAAAGCTTTGCGGTTACTGCCTAGGGCAATAAGGGCATAGGAGGATAACGAGCTGATCTCTAAAAACACAAAAATATTAAATGCATCACCGGTAGTAACGATGCCTAGTAAACCTGTTAAGCAAAGTAAAAATGCGGAATAAAATAAGCTGATTTTTTCATGAGCAATTTCTTGCTCAACACTTTTTCGTGCTGCGAGCATGGTGATACTTGCTATCCCAGACACGATGAGCAGAACATAACTACTCAAATGATCAACGCGATATTCAATCCCCCATGGAGCCGCCCAACCGCCAAGTTGATAACTAATTACACCATGTTGTGAAACTTCTTTCGCAAGTAGTACAGCAATAATAAAAGTTGTCAGGCTAACCAGTGTGGCAAATAGCCAGGCAAGATTGTTGCCTAATTTGTTCCCAGATTTAGCTAATGGAAGAAGCGCACATAGCGGTGCAGAGATTAAAGGCACCACGACTTGTAAAACAACGAGATGTTGGCTTAACACTAGGAATCTGCCTCATTATCATCTTCGTATTCTTTTTCATCCTGTGAATGAATAATGTTTTCATCAATCGTGCCGTATTCACGATAAATACGCGCAATGATTGCAAGACCTAAAGCAGTAGTCGCTACTCCAACAACAATAGCGGTCAGTATTAATACATGTGGCAAAGGGTTGCTGTAAATCGTAATGCCTTCCGCAAGTATAGGGGCCGTACCGCCTTCCACATTGCTCATTGAGATGAATAAAATAAAAACAGAGGTTTGAAAGATACTAAGACCAATCATTTTTTTTATTAAATTGGCATCAGAAATGACAATGTAAAAACCCAGCATCATTAGAATGATGGCTACCCAATAATTATAATAATCAGCAAACATTATTTATCAGCGTATTCATCTAGCATATAAAAAATCATAATCATAACTGCGGCAACCGTAATGCCTACGCCTAATTCGATAATAAAGATGCCTATATGTTGTCCATACAGGGGGTCATGGGCTAGAACATTATAGTCAAGATAATTACCACCCATAAATAATGAAGCAACTCCTACTCCTGCATAAAGAAGTAAGCCAATAGAAACAAAGTACCGTACTACGCTAGTTGGGAATATTTTTTGTGTTTTTTCTCTTCCGTATACCAATGCATAAAGAATTACTGCTGCAGCGAAAATTACTCCGGCTTGAAAACCTCCGCCGGGGCCATAGTCGCCATGAAATTGCACATAAAAAGCATATAACAAAACAGCGGGAACAATAAGGTTGCATACTTCGCGTAAGATAAGACTTCTTTTTTTATTCATTCTTATCTGTCTTGTTAAGGTTTTGGTTTTTTGATTTTCGTGAACCGCCAAGCAATAACATCACTCCAATTGCAGCGGTAAATACTACAGTTACCTCTCCTAACGTGTCGTAGCCACGATAGCTTGCGAGTACTGAGGTGACGATATTCGGAATGCCAATTTCTTCATCACTTTGTTCTATATAGCGTGGTGCGACATACGTATGAATAGGAGCCATTGGATCGCCAAATTTCGGCATATCCAGCGTACCGTAAATCAATGCGGCAGCGGTTATGGTGGTTACAGCTATGGGAAGTAATTTGCTATGGTGAGTTACTGATTGCTCTCTGCCTGTTATCGCAATTGCACCTAGTAATAAAACTGTAGTGAGTCCTGCACCTACAGCAGCCTCGGTAAAAGCAACATCCACTGCATCAAGAATTACAAATAAACCAGCAGACAATAAACTATATATACCACTTAATAGTACGGCTGCGAGTAAGTTTTGTAAGCGAAGTAAAATAATTGCAGTAAGGGCTAACAGGGTCAGCAAGGAAAAATTGATGATGGTTTGAATGTCCATTGTGCTTTCAGATACAACCTAAATTAATGGTTGTCAATTTCGGTTTCCCTATCTGTGAGCTTTGCTGCACTAGCTAGTGCATGTACAGCGGTTGGCCCAGTTAGCATCATAAAGAATAATATAAACACAAGTTTGATAATGACGATGGGATCTTGAGTCTGTGTAATCAAGCCTAAAAGAATAAGAATAGCGCCTAAGCTGTCAACAATACTTGCAGCATGAACTCTAGAATAAAAATCAGGTAAGCGAATTAACCCTATTGAACCCACTAGGCAGAAAAAACTTCCTAATATTAGCAAAACCCATCCTAGTACAGTCATAAATAGCATAAATTACTCGTTAGATTATTCGCTAGGTGTTTTGCCTAAATTTCCATAGCGGAAGAGTTTTAGTACAGCGATGGTTGAAATAAAGTTGATCAATGCATATAACAAGGCGATATCCATAAAATCTGGCCGACCGGTTAAGAATCCAAATAAAGCAATTAATAGTACGGTTGCTGTACCAAATGTATTGATTGCTAATATCCGATCAAAAACAGTGGGGCCTAATGCCGCGCGTATTAAAATAATTAACATTACTACAAGAATCGCAATCGTGGCAGCAATGAACATTTATTTTAATTTACCGAGTCCGCGGTTGGTTTGGATTCTAAAGCTGAAATTCTTTTGCTCATTTCACCAGTTTGTAAATCTTCTGCCAGGGCAATAGTTAGTGAATGAACTTCTATACTGTTTGAATCAAGATTTAAGCTGTAGGTGCCTGGCGTGAGTGTGATGCAATTTGCATATATTGCAGTGGCTAGATCGCCATGCTGAGAAGCATCTAGTGTCATAATATTAGGCTCAATCGGTAGCTTAGGGTGTAAAATCCTGTAACTTACAATTAGGTTGGATTTAACAACTTCGATAAAAAACCAAGGTAAAAATTTAGGCAATTTGAGATTGGTTTTTAAAGTTGAAAAATCACTGCTGAACAAGCCTAACTTTTCTGATACCCAAGCAACAAATATGCAACTGAGTGCACCTAATGAAAGCAGTAAGGTGCCAAAGTGGCCCGATAAAAGTAACCATAAAGAAAACAGCACAACTGATGCAACGAGTATACGAATGAACATTCTTAGTTTATGGTTTCAGGCTTATTGTGTAATGAGAACTGATAAGCCCAAAATACTCAAGCCTAGACAATTATTCAAGTTAATCTAGTAGATTATCTATATTGCCAAGTAGATCATTTCTGATCTCTTTATATTAAGAAAACTATATGCTGCGTGTGGCCAGCTTGAGTCCTTTTTTTGCACAACGATGTGCATCATCCATTTCGTCAAGTTGTTCATGCAATGCAGCTAGCTCAGCATAGGTTTCGGCCAATGGTTTGCGCGTTAAACTTGATTCAAAATAAGCTTTGGCTTTGCCCCAAAGTTGAGCTTTTTTGCAAATACGCCCTAAGGTTAGATAGAGATTTTCATCATTAGTATGTTGCTCTACCCATTGCTCGGCTTTAATTAGTGCTTGGTTAGGATCTTTGACCTCTATTAGACCGTACTCATGTACTAGCGTAGGGCACCAATTTTTAGCCAATGCATCGCTAACAGTACTTTCGGCAAGCTCATACTTGCCTTGTTGGCGAAGTGCGGTGACATAAGATAGCGTCAATTCATTGTCAGATGAAATATTTTCTCTGTACTTTGTGCCTATGTCGTCAATATTAGATTCATTTTGGCTATTGTTGAGTAACCCTTGAATAGCTCTTTTTTCAATCTGACTATAAGTATGTTGATCAATATATTTACTATTTTTCAATTGCGGGATAATGCCTGATAGTTTTTCCCAGTCTCCAAGTTGTTCATAGACTTTGGCAAATAAACAAGCAATTTTAGGATTAGAACGAATGGTATGTTCATGTTGGCTAAGACTAGCTAATGCTTGTTCAGGCATGCATTGGTCGAGTAATAATTCTGCACGCAGCACATCGAGTGCAGAATGATCGGTAGGGCTGCTTGTTTTAGCTTCTGCAAGATGAGCATCACGCTCGGCAAAATCACCGCGCATGTGCGCTGCGCGTGCCGCCCATATGTAGTTTACCATTGCTGAATTGGAATGCACTGCGCCACTTAATAGTAGCTTTTCAGACTGCATCCAGTCTCCATGAGTAAATTTGGTTAGACCTTGTTGGGTGTTGCCCAATGCTTTTTTCTGCCGACGTTTATCCATTGCAGATTGGATACGTTTAGGCGCACTAAAAACTAATGCAAATAAACGCAGCACAATATAGAAAACGGTAAACAATACGAATAAGCCAATAACGAATTCAACGAGTGGTAATTCATAGGTAGTTTCACCATAAGTGAAACTAGCAAAGCCTGGAGCTTGCATCGCTAAAAATACCGCTGCTGTAAAAACGATAAGAAAGAAAATAAATACTAGTAATGCGCGAATCATTTATCTGTGCCTAATTAACTATTATTAATTGTTTCCATGGTTTTAATAAGCAAAGCGTTAGCTTCGGTGATATCTGGAAGTTCTGGTTCCAAGTTAATATCATTAAGCTCACTTAATTCCTCAATTATTTCTCTTTTATCATACAGGGTATCGGTAGACTCGAGCCAAGCTAGTGCTGCTTCAAGTTCTTGGTGGTATGCATCATCATCGCGACTGGCAACGGCATATTTTGCACCTAAAAGCTTCATGCGTAAAAACTCATAGGCTTGTAGGCTTTCTTGCTCGTTAATAAACATTTTTAGCTTTTGTTCTTCTCGGGTAACTTTTATTGAATCATTGATGGAATTTTTTACCCCATCTACCAGCTTTCCCCAGCCGGAGAGTTCTTCACTATTCGATTTTTCTTTGTCATCTGCAGAGTTTTTTTCTTGCTGATGTTTTGCATTTTTGATTATGCTTTGCTTTAGGCCCGCTAGAATATTGTCTATATGTAAACTGATGTCGACCCAGTCAGGGTAGGGAAAGTTTTTTAATTTTCCAACTTGCTTAGAAACAGATTCTCGCACTGGTAATAAACGCGGATCATTAAGTTCATGCAGCCTTGAGCTTGCTGCCTTCAACGCAGTGATGGTGCCAGGCACATCTCGTTCGATACGTAAACGATGATTAGCCATGCGTAATATATGTTCGGTTTCCTTTAGACCCCAACCAAGTTGGCTACGATTCACATGTTGTAAAGTCTCTTGCACGGCTAATTCAACGTCTTTTTGAGCTTTAGCTTGGTATTCAATTTGACTTGATAGCTCCCCAACCGTTTGATTGATTGAACTAACATTAATCTCAATCTGTTTTTTAAAATTCTGTAATTTTATACTTTCATCGATAGTGGCTACTTCATGTGAAATAGATTGTCGATCTACCGCAGCTTGATCCATGCGCTTATTGAGATCAAGCCAAACTTTATAACCTAGAGCGATACCTGTGCCTGAGAGCAATAGTGCAAGCAAAGAGAGCAGGCCTATTAAAAAGCGACCGCTACCACCAGATTTTGTGGCTGATTTTTTGCCAGGTTGATTGGGTTGGGTTTGATTAGAGGCTTGCTTATTGTCTGACATTTTGTCTCTCACATTTACTTATTATAGTCGTCTTAGTTATGGGGAGCATTTACGCCCAAGTACTTAAAGCTGCCAGCATTGCTCCGTCACTAGGATTTTCCGCTATTATAGAATTTTTTGCGAATCCAACTCTAGCTGTAGCATCTGCAATGCGTTTACTGCCCACAATAAATGCCATATCGCTTAACCACTGTTGCTCTTCTAAGGTGCACAGTGACCATAAGTTTTGTGCTGACTCTACACTGTGTAAAAGTATAGCCGTATCATGTTTGGGAAGCTGAATTAGGTTGATGCGATTGCGTTCACTCGGCAACTGTCGTTGATACACCTCTGCATAGTCAACTTTTGCATCTCTTGCTTCAAGGGTCTGGCGTAAATGTTCACGTCCACCGTCGCCACGTATTATTAAGATCTTTTGCTGTGCGATATTATGAAGAGCTGGATCGTTAAGTAAATCTTCGCTGGTAAAGCCTGTTTCTGGAACGATAGTGACTTTGCAACCATACTGCTCTAATGCGGCTTTAGTTGCTGGGCCTACGGCTGCCAACGTAGAATTATTAAATCGTATACCTAATTCTTGTGCAGCGCTCATAGCGTAGTGCACAGAATTTGTGCTGATAAATATTATGACTTGGTAGCTTGCAAGATTACTAAAATAGTGTTTTGCGGTTTCAATGTTACTGGAAGCACTAATACTTATTACAGGGAAATGAATAACGGTAGCTTGGCGAACCTCTAATAATTCAAGGATATTCTGCGCTTTCTCCAGTGGGCGTGTTACGACGATAGTTTTTTCAGCAAGTAATGATTTTGCAGACATGTATTGAATATCCTCAGCTGAATAGATGGCAGCTGAACTATCTTACCCGAAATATTTTATAATTATGGTGTGAGGAATGGGGCTGCGTCAATACTAGCAAGCATCTATAGACATGCCTTGAGGATTTCGTCTGCTCCTAACTTGACTAATTCAGCCGCTACCCGTTGCCCGATTGCTATTGGGTCTGTCTGTGGACCTTGTGCTTCACTGCGACAAAGTTTACTGCCATCCGGCATGCCCACTAAGGAGCGCAAATGCAGCTGATTAGCATTAAGTTGTGCAAATCCAGCGATGGGTAATTGGCAACCGCCTTCCAAGCTTTGGCTAATCGCACGCTCCGCCGTTACACAAATATTTGTTTCTAGGTGATTCAAGGGTGCAATTAATTTTTCTATTTCAATATCATTTTCTCTACATTCAACTCCAATAGCGCCTTGGCCAATCGCGGGAAGCGATACTTCAGTGGAAAGTTGTGAGCGAATTCTGTCGTTAAATCCAAGACGTTGTAATCCGGCTACCGCAAGAATAATGGCATCGTATTGACCATCATCTAATTTTGCTAAGCGTGTATTTACATTGCCGCGCAATAACTTAATTTCTAAATGTGGGTAAGCTGCCATGATTTGGCAGGCACGTCGAGCACTAGCTGTGCCGACTATAGCTTTATCCGGAAGCGCATCTAAGTCGTCATAAGTATTCGACACAAATGCATCGCATGGGTTGGCGCGTTCTAATATAACCGGCAAGTGTAGGCTGGGTGGCAGTTCAATCGGAACATCTTTCATTGAATGCACAGCAATGTCTGCACTTCTTTCAAGTAAGCCACGCTCTAATTCTTTTACGAATAAGCCTTTGCCTCCTTGGGTAGCGAGCGACTCTTCTAGTAACTGATCACCTGTGGTGGTCATTTTGATTAATTCAATAGATAAGCTCTCACCGTGTGCTTCCGTTAATAAACGAGAAACTTCTTCGGCTTGCCATAATGCCAGCGCGCTTTTTCGGGTAGCGATTCTTATATGCACAAGCTAAAAGGTAGGTATTCCCTTGCGGTTTGAGCACAAGGGATGAAAATATATGCTAATAATAATTAACGCGATTTAAGAAATTTACGCACTTCTGCTACATGTCGACGACTAATTTCTAGACGATCTTCAATCTCGCGGAAAGTCACTACAAAACGTCCATCTTGGTTTTTTTCCATGCCGCTGATGTAGTTGGTGCTGACTAAGGCATTACGATGAATGCGTATTACTCTATTTTCAAACTCATTCTCTAGATTCTTCAGAGCATCTTCAATTAACACCTCACCACCAAGGTGTCGAACCGTGATGTATTTTTGATCAGCTTGAAAATAAAGAACTTCATCTACTGGGATGAGTTCCAAATTGCCGCGGATGCGTGCACAAATGTGGCTGCGACCTTGGTTATCGGTTTCTTGGTTTAATGTTGCGATCTGTGCCCTGGTAAGTTTCTTGGCGCGCGCAATCGAAGTTTCAAGCTTTTCTTGCCGCACTGGCTTAACAAGATAACCTACTGCAGAAGTATCAAATGCCTCTAAAGCATGCTCGCTATAGGCAGTGGTAAAAATAATTGCCGGTGGCTCGTCCATTTCAGTTAGATGACGTGCAGCTTCCAAGCCATCCATGCCAGGCATGCGAATATCCATCAACACCACATCAGGGCGGATAGACTGCACCATTTCTACGGCTTCGATACCATTGGTAGCTTCGCCTGTACTTGAAACATCATCAATACTGCTAAGCATATGCGCTAGTCGGTCACGTGCTGGTGCTTCGTCGTCTACGATCAAAATTTTCATACATCTGCCTCGATAGGAATGTTAAATGAAACCTTATAAAAACCCTGTGCATGGCGAATATCCATACTGCTGAAATCACCATAGGCCAATTGTAGCCTTTATCTGATGTTTTCTTGCGCCATTTTATTGCCAGGGCGTTTTCGGTCAATATTTATATCTCCAACTGGGTTGCTAATTGTAAGGTGTAAATCGTGCTGTGTGGAAGTAATGTCGATATTTACTGTGCCGCCTTTGGTGAGGGGCTCCACTCCATGGTAAATAGCATTCTCAACTATAGGTTGTAGGATTAGGGCTGGGACCTTGGTCTTTAAGCTTATACCTTCTTCTATTTTTAATTCAATAGTAAGGCGATCACCAAGCCGCAGTTTTTCCATATTAATGTAACGGCGAGTGAAATTTAGTTCTTCTTGTAGCGAAACCTTGTCCTGGTGACCCAAAGAAGCACGAAACAGGTCAGCCAAATCTTCAACTGCTTTTTCTGCCAGTGCCGGGTTGGTTAGCGTCAGACTCGCAATAGTATTCATACTATTAAATAAGAAATGTGGTCGAATTCGAGCTTGTAAGGCCTGGATTCTTGATTTTGCCTCTACTTGTATATTGGCTCTCCATTGATGCTGCACATAGAAATAACGTAATGCTACAGCTGAAACGATGGCGCTGATAGCCATATTGCGGATCAAGACGTCGCTAGTCAGAATAGCTAAAAGATTAAGCGTTTGTACAATTTCAGGCGAGGCCGCCCAAAGTGCTTCAGTTGGGGTGACCAGAATGGAAGCCACCGAAACGATCAAGGTGATCGTTAAGCTCAGTGCGTAGTAGGTGATCGCAGCAGTAGCAGGATGGAGTTTGTGTAGAAATTTACGACTTACACATAATACAAGTATGTTGCCAATGGCGATAAAAGTGACAAAAAGAGAAACTAATGACAGATACACCCAGAAATTTGGTCGCGAGACACCGCCTGCAAGGGTTAATACAAAAGATAGTAGTTGGGCAATTAATATCGCTAAAAAAATGATTCGCGCATTACAAAAGTCAGGCAGAAACGTATGCTCCGCAGCATCTGCTTCACTAGTCTTTGACTGATTCTTTGGGTCTGATTTATCTGTCATTACAATTTATAAACAAGTATGCGTGAGTCGTTCTTGGGTGAGCTAATGTTATACTTTGGCCCACTATTTAGAAGCTGTTTATTAGAACCTATATATTTAAATGAACCAAAAATGAGTAATAAAGGTACAAAACTATGGGGCGGTCGTTTTACTGAGGCCACAGATGAATTTGTTGAGCAATTTAACGCATCTGTAGGGTTTGATAAACGACTATTTAAGCATGATATCCAAGGATCTCGTGCGCATGCTGAAATGCTGGCTCATATAGGCATTCTAAATAGCCATGACTGCGATGCAATACTAAAAGCGCTAGACAGTATAGAAGCTGAAATCGAGGCAGGGAACTTCGAGTGGAAAACCGAGCTTGAAGATGTACATATGAATATCGAAGCACGTCTGACCGAGTTGGTGGGCGAGGCTGGTAAGCGAATTCATACAGGGCGATCTCGTAATGATCAGGTGGCTACTGATGTGCGACTTTATCTTCGCGATGCTATTGACGATATAGATAAGCGACTTGAAGCGTTGCAACAAGCTATTCTGAGCATTGCTGAGCAAGAAAGCGCAACTATTATGCCGGGTTTCACGCATTTGCAAGTGGCACAAGTGATCACGTTTGGACATCATATGTTGGCTTGGTTTGAAATGATATGTCGCGATCGTGTGCGACTGCAACAATGTCGCGTGAGCACCAACGTAATGCCATTAGGCTCTGCCGCACTTGCGGGCAGTAGCTTTGCTTTGGATCGAGAGTTCGTTGCAGAAAAGTTAAAGTTTGCTACACCCAGTCATAATAGTTTAGATGCAGTGAGTGATCGAGATTTTGCCATCGAGTTTTGTGCCTTTGGAGCTATCTTGTTCGCACACATGTCACGCATTGCAGAAGAGTTAGTGCTGTGGACTTCTACACAATTCAATTTTATCGATCTGCCAGACCGGTTTTGCACGGGTTCTTCTATCATGCCGCAGAAAAAGAATCCCGATGTACCGGAATTGGTGCGTGGCAAAACAGCGCGTGTGTATGCAAATCTATTTGCTTTATTAACCTTGATGAAAAGCCAGCCCTTGGCCTATAACAAAGATAACCAAGAAGATAAGGAGCCGTTATTTGATACGGTAGATACAGTTCACGACTGTGTGGTGGCATTTGCCAATATGATTCCGCATATCAAAGTAAATCGAGAAGTGTTGATGCTTGCTGCACAGCAAGGCTATGCAACAGCTACTGATCTTGCGGATTACTTAGTGCAAAAGAAAGTACCGTTTCGTGATGCACACGAAGTGGTAGGCAAAACAGTTAAATACGCTATTGAGAAAAATAAAAAGTTAGATGAGTTAGATTTGCATGAATTACAAAAATTCAGCCCATCCATTTCTGATGATGTATTTAAAATTCTTTCAGTGGAAGGCTCAGTCGCATCTAAGAACACCTATGGTGGAACGTCACCTATTCAAGTCATTGCGCAAATTAAGCTCGCAAAAGAGCGCCTTGAGGATTTTAACTAAAACGTATTTAAATAGTTACTGCCAGCAGTTTAGAAGAAATTCGCGTATATCTTGAATTTCTTCTGCGCACACCGTGTGCGCGCAGGGGTAATCATGCCAATCAATCTTAAAGCCTTGTTCTTCGAGCACATCTTTAGCCAAGTTCGCAAACGCAAGAGGTACAACATCATCATAGATACCGTGAGCCATGAATATTGGTAAATCACGTTGTGTGTCTTTAGTAAAACTCTCCAGTTCTTCGCGTATAGGCAAATAGCAAGACAAGGCGAGTAGCCCCCCTAAGGGCTGTTGATATGTAAGGCCGGTATATAGAGTTAATGCGCCGCCCTGTGAAAACCCCGCTAAAATAATCTTGTTTGCGTCAATACCATCGCCAATCTCCTGCTGTATAAGTAGCTTAATTTCCTCACTAATTTTTTTAATACCTACCGTATCTTCCTGACTGTTCTTTTCAAGGCCATAAATGTCATACCAAGCTGGCATCTGCATGCCATTGTTTAAGGTAACTGCTTGAATGGGTGCATGAGGGAAAATAAATCTGGCTTTCACTGAAGCAGGCACATTTAGCTCGGCAACAACGGGTTCAAAATCGTGGCCATTTGCACCCAAGCCGTGCAACCAAATTACCGTGCAATCAGGATTATTTTGAGTTTCAATTTGAATTGTGGGAAGAGGCATACTTAATAATGTTCCGGAATAATGTATTGGGTAAGGTTTCTTGTCGTGGGATTGGTCTATACAATAGCGGCGAAATATAGAGTATATAGATGTTACACCTCAAACCATATTTTCTCGCCATTCTTGTTGGCTGCACGTTATTGCTTGGTGCATGTGGGCAAACAGGAGATTTATATCTGCCTGAAGAAGAAGCAGAGCCTAAAGAGGCCGAGTCAAAAAAAGAAAAATCAAAAAACTAAAAATTTTTGAAACTTTCCCATCACCTATTGTTAATTATATTTGCTGTAAAAAGCCATGAGCGTATTCGAATACAAAAATAACCTTTTGCATGCAGAAGATGTAAATCTACAAGAGCTAGCAGATGCTTATGGCACGCCTTGCTATGTGTATTCAAAAGCAGCGATCGAAACTAACTATCGTGCTTATGAAACTGCGTTAAGCCAATGGTCATCACGTGTCTGTTACGCAGTAAAAGCTAACTCCAATTTAGCGGTGTTAAATTTGTTAGCAAAACTGGGGGCAGGTTTCGATATTGTTTCCATCGGCGAGCTTGAACGCGTTCTTCGTGCTGGGGGAAATGTTAAGAAAGTTGTGTTTTCTGGTGTGGCCAAGCGTGCAGATGAAATTCGACGTGCATTGGTAATGGGAATTGATTGTTTCAATATCGAGTCCACCGCGGAGTTACAACGTTTAGATGCCATTTCAAGAGAAATGGATATTCATGCGAAAGTTTCTTTGCGGGTGAATCCTGATGTGGATGCCGCTACACACCCTTATATATCTACTGGTTTAAAAGAAAATAAATTTGGTGTGGATATTAATGATGCACTGGAAATTTATCAGCAAATCGTAGCGTGCAGTCACCTACAAGCAGTCGGCGTGGATTGTCATATAGGTTCGCAGCTATTGGATTTGAGTCCATTTCAATCTAGCTTTGAAAAAGTTTTTACGTTGGTAGATCAATTGTCTGAGGCGGGTATTGATTTAAAGCACATTGATATCGGTGGTGGCTTGGGTATTCGTTATGAAAATGGTGAGCAACCTCCCACCATGCAACAGTATGCAGAAGTGCTAACGCCCTTTATGCAAAATCGAGACGTTGAGATATTTATTGAGCCAGGCCGTTCCATCGTTGGCGATGCGGGGATACTTCTCACCCGAGTTGAGCACATAAAGAATACCCGTGATAAAAACTTTGCTCTGGTAGATGCGGCAATGAATGATTTAATGCGCCCTTCATTATATTCAGCCTGGCATGACATCACTGCAGTTGAACAAACGGATGGCAAATCCGTCAGCTATGATGTGGTGGGGCCAGTGTGTGAAACCGGGGATTTTCTAGGTAAAGAACGAGACATGTCTATACAAGAGGGGAGCCTGCTGGCCGTGCATGCGGTAGGAGCCTATGGATTCGTAATGTCGAGCAATTACAACACTCGCTTACGTGCTGCAGAAGTTTTGGTTGATGGAGATCAAGCGAATCTAATTCGAATGCGAGAAACGTTCGATCAGTTATTGGCCAACGAAATCATTCCTGAATAACTAGGGTTTTCCTAATGGATAGGACAGTTGAACCAGAGTTAATGAATGACCCTGAACAGGTGCTTGCCTATACAAATGCAGATTTCGAGCTTGCGCATCAAGCTGTAATCGAAAACTTCAGTCAAATTTTCCCAGATGACCCACCATTACAAAATATGCTGGATTTGAGATGTGGCTCAGGCGATGTCACCGTGCTTTTTGCGCATCGATACCCTAGCTGCAAAATTGATGCAGCAGATGGTGCAGAAAAAATGCTCATGCAAGCTGAAATTCTTATAAAAAAAGAATCTTTAAGTGAACGCATAACGCTGCATCATCAACCATTAGCAAATTGCACTTTTAAAAAAACCTACGATGCAATTATTTCCAACAGCCTGTTACACCACTTGCATGAGCCGCAACATTTATGGTCAATCATTAAACAATATACGAAGACCGATACTGCGATTTATGTGTGTGATTTGTTTCGACCTGAAACAATGCAAGAAGCAAGAGAGTTAGTTGATCAATATGCGAACAAGGAACCAGAAATTTTGCGCAAAGATTTTTATAACTCATTGCTAGCAGCCTTCACACCGGATGAGGTGCGCGCTCAGATTGAAAATGCGAAATTAGGTAGCTTGAACATAGATGTCGTTAGCGACCGGCATATGCTTATTTACGGATACATATAGTGGACCAACAAACTGAAATTATTTATAACTTGCCTAGCAATATAGAATTAATTGCGCTTTTTGAGCGAATTAAAAGCATTGCTGTTATAGGGTTATCACCTAAACCGGATCGTCCTAGTCACCGTGTAGCAAAACATATGCAAGAATTTGGTTTTGAAATCATTCCAGTTCGACCTGCAGTGAGGGAAGTGCTTGGTGTTAAGGCGTATGCTTCTTTATCAGAGGTTCCATGTGCAGTGGATTTAGTGAATGTATTTCGAGCGCCAAAATTTATAGCGGAACTAACTGAGCAATGTATAGACAATAAAGTTAGCGCATTGTGGTTCCAAGAAGGCGTGGTTGATATAGATAGTGCTAATCGAGCATGCAAAGAAAACATATTCACAGTTATGGATAAGTGTATTTACAAAGAGTATGTTCGTTTAATGAAGTAACGTTTGTAGTGCTCTAAAGAATATTCTTAACGAATAGGTTTAATTAACATTTTTTTACTAACATAAAGCCATATTTATATAGTGGGTTGTTATGAAATTTCGATTTGCAAAAATGCACGGATTAGGTAATGATTTCGTCGTCTTCGATGCTGTGAATCAAGACTTGCAATTATCTAGCGAAAAAATTCGTTGGATTGCAGATCGAAAATTAGGTGTAGGCTGCGATCAAATTTTAGTCATAGATTCTGCAACGGATGCGGATGTTGATTTCAATTATCAAATCTACAACAGCAATGGTGAAGAAGTTGAACAATGCGGAAATGGCGCACGTTGTGTCGGAAGGTTTCTGGCTTTGAATGGATTAACAAATAAAACTTCGATAAACATCAAAACTATTAGTGGTGTATATCAAATTTACATTCGCGAAGATGATATGATTACTGTGAATATGGGTGCACCCATTTTTGAACCTGAAATAATTCCATTTTCAGCGCACACACAGGCATCGAGTTATGAAATCGATGTAGAGGGTGAGCAAGTGAAGATTGGAGCAGTTTCAATGGGCAATCCGCACGCAGTGCTACAGGTGAATGATATTGATAATGCACCTGTAGAAATTTTAGGCCCCAAACTAGAGAAACACTCGATGTTTCCAAACAAAGCCAATATAGGCTTTATGCAGGTGTTAAACCCGCAACACATCGCTTTACGCGTGTATGAAAGACACGTAGGCGAAACCAGTGCCTGTGGTACCGGTGCTTGTGCTGCAGTTGCAGTTGGGCAGACTCAAGGTCTGCTTGATAAAAATGTAACAGTAGACTTGCCTGGTGGAAGCTTGCAAATAGAGTGTGAAAACAATGCTGCTCCAGTGCTAATGACTGGACCCGCACAATTTAGTTTTGAGGGGAGCCTTAACTTATGACAACGCAGACCAAGCCTAAAGTATCCGCTACAGCCGAAGGCCCAGCACCAAAAGCGAAAATTACACGTGATCATGTAGCACGGTATTTGCGCACGCATAGTGATTTCTTTACGCATCATGCTGATTTGATCGAAACCTTAGCTATTCCGCATGAAACAGGAGTGGCAGTCTCATTAGTAGAGCGGCAAGTTGAACTATTGCGCAACAAGAATAAAGAGCTTGATCAAAAGCTGCACCAGCTCATTAAAGTTGCAAAAGATAATGAGAAAGTCAGTCATCGACTGCATGCCATCACGCTTGGCTTAGTATCTATTCCAGGCTTTGATGAAACACTAAGTGGCATTCATGACTTAATGCACGCAGATTTCCCAGGTACTAGGGTAAATATACGTTTATTCGATGCGTTGCCTGAAACTACGGTTAAAGATTGCGATGCAATAGAACAAACACTGCAAAAATCCAAACTCATTCAAGACCTTTTCTCTAGTCGCCGACGTGGCGTAGCGTTTCTTACTAAGCGCCAAATTGAAAACGTGTTTGGTGATGAAAAAGAGAAAAAACCTATTCGTTCAGCCGCTGCAGTTGCATTAAAGAAGAACCAGCAATTAGGCGTATTATTTTTAGGTAGCACTGATGCCAATCGTTTTCAAAACGGTATGGGAACTTTGTTCTTGGGTAACTTAGGTGAAATTCTTGGTTCAAAGTTACAACAATTTGTTCCCGTTGCAGTTTAGTAAGCTAAATTCTTGAGCAAATAAATACCGATTAACAAAAATTGTGTTCGCTTTATCTTGTAAAAAACTATAAAAATATACAAAAACTATAAATAAATGCTAACGTAGTACTTTATTTAGCCAGGTTTAATAAACCCAGGTGTGTTTATGGAAGTAGTTACTAGTCCTGAAAGTGAACAACAAACAGGGCAACCCAAAGAAGTAAAACAAGCTACACAAAAACTTTTTCAACGTTACCTGCGCTATCTTAAAGATGAACGCCGGTACTCTCCAGCTACGCTAGATAGCTATCAAAGAGATCTTCTTCAATTCATAGATTTTATCAATGCAGTAAATGTCACCGATTGTTGTGATGTAGATAGCCTGCATGTGCGCAATTACGCGGGTTCACGTCGACGACGTGGTATATCCGCAAGAAGCTTGCATCGTTCCTTAAGTGCCATTCGTGGTTTTTATACCTTCTTACAACGTGAGCAATTAATCGAAAACAACCCAGTTGCTGATGTCAGCGGGCCCAGTATTGAGAAAAAATTACCCAACCTGTTAGATGTAGATGAAATTAATCGTCTATTAAATGAAGGGCCGCAAAACCCTCTTAAGTTACGTGACTACGCAATGATGGAGCTCATGTATTCATCTGGTTTGCGTTTGGCGGAAATGGTGAATTTGAATTTAGATGCAATTGACCTCGCTCAGGGGCAGGTGCAAGTTTTAGGTAAAGGCAATAAAACGCGATATTTACCGATTGGCTCCAACGCTTGCAAAGCCTTAAATAGATGGCTAGAAGCGCGTACCAACATTGTCGCCGAAGGCGAGCTAGCTGTGTTTATTAATAATCGCGGTAATCGTTTATCGCCACGTGCAGTGCAACAGCGCATGGCCCAGGCTGGTAGAGAACAAGGTTTAGATAAACATGTGCATCCTCATATGTTGCGACATTCTTTCGCAAGTCACTTATTGGAATCAAGTGGTGATCTACGTGCGGTACAAGAAATGTTGGGGCATGCTGATATCAGTACCACGCAAATCTATACGCATCTAGATTTTCAACACCTGGCCCAGGTGTATGACAAGGCCCATCCGCGTGCGAAGAAATCTCAACAATCTGATTCACAACCCGACCTCATCGAAAATTCCTTCCCCAAAGACGACTAAACCTCACTTTTAGTCGCGTAATTAAACCGCGATATAGGCTTCATTCCACAAGGGTTCCCTTGAAAAAGGGTTATGGTGTTCTCATATAGTTTATTTGAGAATACCTTTCTACTAAAAAACCAGCTCATCATTCCCAAAACTTATATATGGAACCATTCAAATGACCACAATTGTCTCGATACGTCGTAACGGCAAAGTAGCACTCGGCGGTGACGGCCAAGTATCCCTTGGCAACACCATCATGAAGGGCAATGCGGTAAAAATCCGTCGCCTGTATAAAGATAAAGTCATTGCAGGCTTCGCCGGTGGTACAGCAGATGCGTTTACTTTATTCGAACGTTTTGAAAGCAAATTAGAACAACATCATGGGCACCTGACTCGCGCTGCGGTAGAGCTCGCTAAAGATTGGCGCACCGATCGCATGTTACGCAAATTAGAAGCCTTGCTTGCGGTTGCAGACGATACTGCATCACTAATTATTTCCGGTAATGGAGATGTGATTGAACCAGAAGATTCATTGGTAGCGATTGGCTCCGGTGGACCGTTTGCACAATCTGCCGCACGTGCACTGTATGAAAATACGGATCTAAGTGCGAAAGAGATTGTAGAAAGATCTTTAAATATCGCTGCCAGTATTTGTATCTACACCAACACCAGTATTTCTATAGAAGAACTATAGATTCCTAATAAACAAATTACAGATAGAACGAATTTATATGTCAAACATGACGCCACGAGAAATCGTACAAGAACTCGAAA
Organism: uncultured Mycobacterium sp.; assembly: GCA_964196535.1. Classification (GTDB taxonomy): domain Bacteria; phylum Pseudomonadota; class Gammaproteobacteria; order UBA4575; family UBA4575; genus JABDMD01. The sequence goes on from CAXMUG010000076.1 coordinate 24,945, forward strand.
AACACATCGTCGGCCAGGATGAAGCCAAGCGTGCAGTGGCCATCGCATTGCGGAATCGTTGGCGGCGTCTGCAATTACCTGAAGAGCTACGGGTTGAAGTCACACCGAAAAATATTTTAATGATTGGTCCAACCGGTGTAGGTAAAACTGAAATTGCACGTCGCTTAGCAAAATTAGCGAACGCGCCTTTCATAAAAGTTGAAGCGACTAAATTCACCGAAGTAGGTTATGTCGGTAAAGAGGTCGATTCAATCATTCGTGATCTGGTCGATACCGCAGTAAAAATGACCCGTGAAACCGAAAAAGAGAAAGTACGCTTCCGTGCAGAAGAAGCGGGCGAAGAACGAATTTTAGATATTTTAGTACCGTCGCGTGTTGACCCTTTGTCCGAAGATAAGCCAGACGAAAACAATGAAACCCGACAGAAATTTCGTAAAAAACTTCGCGAAGGCGATCTTGATAAGACCGAAATTGAAATTGATTTAGCTGCAACACCCGTGGGTGTAGAAATTATGACGCCACCGGGTATGGAAGAAATGGCCGATCAGCTTCAAGGTATGTTCAAAAACATGAACACCGGTAAAAAGAAAACCCGCAAAATGCGTATCGAAGAAGCCATGAAGGCGTTAACCGAAGAAGAAGCGCATAAACTGGTAAATGAAGAAGAGTTAAAAGCCGATGCACTAGAGAGTGTTGAACAAAACGGCATCGTATTTTTAGATGAAATCGATAAAGTAGCTAAAAGTGGCAACACCAGTGGTGCAGATGTATCGCGCGAAGGTGTGCAACGTGATTTATTGCCTTTAGTAGAGGGTTGTACTGTTAACACGAAATACGGCATCGTGAATACCGACCACATTCTATTTATTGCCTCCGGTGCATTCCATGTTGCTAAACCATCGGACCTCATTCCAGAGCTTCAAGGCCGTTTACCGATTCGTGTAGAACTCAAAGCATTGTCAGTAGATGATTTTGTACGTATTTTGACAGAACCGGATGCCTGTTTAACTGAGCAATACACAGCGTTAATGAATACTGAAGGTGTTACGCTGGATTTTGCTGAAGATGGCGTGCGAAAAATTGCACAAGTCGCACATGATGTGAATGAATCTACCGAGAATATTGGTGCGCGTCGATTACATACGGTAATGGAACGTCTACTAGAGAGTATTTCTTATAATGCTCCGGATGAAAGTGGCAAGTCATTTACGATTGATGCAAGTTACGTTGATGAAAATATCGGCGAGCTTGTTAAAGACGAAGATTTAAGTCGTTACATATTATAAATTTATTATTAAAGGAAATTACTTTGGCCATAGCAACTCCAACCAATATTCAGTTACATCAAAAATCTCGTATGCTAGAGATAGAGTTTGATGATGGCCAGCAATTTGAACTAAGCTGTGAATATTTACGCACGCATTCTCCTTCTGCAGAAGTGCAAGGTCATGGGCCTGGGCAAGAAGTGCTTCAACTAGGCAAAGAAGATGTAAACATCACAGCAATTGAGCCAGTGGGCAACTATGCTGTCGTATTAGTGTTTGATGATAACCACAGCTCAGGAATTTTTTCTTGGGATCATTTATACAATCTTGGTATAAATAAAGAAGCGAATTGGTCACGTTACTTAGAGCGATTGAAAGAAGCGGGGCATGAGAGAAAAGGTTCTTAGTTTTTACTTCGGCAAGAAAGGAAGATTTGCCTTGATTTTGAAAAGCTTTGCTCGTGACTTTTAGCTATTAGTCATATCCCACCATGCAACTAATACGAACCCTGTAAAACAGATAAGTGTGACGAGAAAGTATTTCGATTTTCTTTGTTTTTGACGAATCGGATCGAGTGCGATCCAAGTGGAAACCACAATGCCAATAAAAAATATCACCATAAGTATGGAGGGTATTTTTAATGCTGCGAGTGATTCCATTCTGATATTCCGAAAAACCAACCTAATGAGGTAACTCTAGCAAATTCAATCTAATACTAGCAGTACTAAATCTAATCCCCATTGACCGCTTATTTTGTTTAAACTGTGCGGATAGTTCGATAATTAAAATAGCCTCACACCCATGCCAGAAGAAATTAGACAAGCCAAATCCACGCACTTTGGCTATCAAGACGTAAGCCCTGAAGAAAAGACTGAAAAGGTCACTGCGGTCTTCGAATCGGTAGCGGGTAATTACGATGTCATGAATGATGTGATGTCATTCGGTTTGCATAGGGTATGGAAACGTCATTTTGTACATCTGGCTAATATTCGTCCTCATTTTCAAATTTTAGATCTCGCAGCGGGTACGGGAGATGTCTCTGCCTTATTTGCACCAAAGATTGGTGACCGGGGTTCGATCACTTTGTGTGATCCAAATGGTGCAATGCTGGAAGAGGGCCGTCAGCGGATGGTGGACAAAGGTCTGCTGAAGAATATTCATTACGTGCAAGCAATGGGGGAAGATCTTCCCTTTCCGGAGAATCACTTTGATCGTGTGACTATTGCGTTTGGTTTGCGCAACTTCACGGATAAAGATAAAGCCTTACGCACCATCTTTAAGTTATTAAAACCAGGTGGTCAGTTGATGGTGTTGGAGTTTTCTAAACCTAAACAGTGGTTGCAAGGCGTATACGATACCTATTCATTCAAACTGTTGCCAAAGATGGGCGAAATCATTGCTAAAGATGCGGAGAGTTATAAATACTTGGCTGAATCGATTCGCAAGCACCCCGACCAAGAAACCTTGAAGTCCATGTTTGAAACTGCAGGGTTTGAGAAATGTGATTATCTAAATTTGAATGGCGGTATTGTTAGTATTCATCGTGGTTACAAACTCTCTCTGTAAAATCAAATAAATTAAATGCTCGTTAATTTAATCAACAATGCGCTGAAGAAGTATTTAGACATCGATCCGGAAATTTCTGCCAAGCTAAGTAAGTTTGAAGGTCAATGTTTGTTGGTGCATTTAACCGATATAGAAAAAGAATTTATGGTCACCCCTGTAAATGCAGGTGTCGTGGTAAGCGAACACGTAGTAGATGAAGATACTTCAGGAGAACCCGAACTTAATATTACGACTACCATACATTCAAATATCATCAGTCTCGCAAGAATGGGTTTAGGGTCTGAATATCAGTCGATGTTAAATAGCGGTTCGTTAAAAATTGAAGGCGATGTAGAGTTTGCCAATCAACTGCGATCTATCTTTATGCAGGTTGATATCGATTGGGAAGAGGTGGCTTCTAAATATGTCGGTGATGCAGCTGCCTATCAAGTGGGATTGTTTGTTAATAAATTTAAAAATTATAAAAAACGTTCAGTGGATAACTTTCGTTTAGATGTGAGTGAATTCTTGCAAGAAGAATCACGCATTCTGCCGACTAAAGTTGAATTAGACCGTTTTATGGGTGATGTGGATGATTTAGATGCCAATGTGCAACGATTGGAAGCACGAATTCAACGTTTAATGAATACTGTGGAATCATAACGATGCGTTATTTACGTTTACTGTTCCGAATTCTGCACATCAATTTGGTTTTATTTAGGCATGGCTTAGAAGAGGTACTGCTTGCCGTACCATTTTTCCGTCCAATTCGTTTCTTATTATTTTTAATGCCATGGCATTGGTTTCGTAAATTAGAAACCAGCCATGGTGCGCGTATTCGTCGTGCGTTAGAAGATCTAGGGCCTATCTTTGTTAAGTTTGGACAGGCCTTGTCTACACGACGCGATTTATTGTCTGAAGACATCGCAGATGAGTTAGCTAAACTACAAGATCAGGTGCCTCCATTTGAAGGGGTGGTTGCACAAGAAATTATCGAAAAAGCCTTTAAAAAGCCTGTAAGTGAAGTATTTAAAGAATTTAGTGTAGAGCCATTAGCCTCTGCATCGATCGCGCAGGTGCATTGTGCAACCTTGCACGACGGTACTGAAGTGGTGGTTAAAGTGTTACGCCCGGGAGTTGAGAAGCGCGTACGCAGAGATTTAGAACTGATGCATTCCTTAGCTTCTATTGCGCATCGCTATTGGGAAGATGGCAGACGCTTGCGCCCTAAAGATGTAATCGATGAATATGAACAAGTCATCATGGATGAATTAGATTTAATGCGCGAAGCAGCCAATGCAAGTCAGCTGCGCAAAAACTTTGCAAATTCAACCGACTTGTATGTTCCGGAAGTTTATTTTGAGTTGTGTCATCGTAATGTAATGGTTCAGGAGCGTATTCGAGGTATTCCTGTAAATGACATGAAGGCGCTACGTGAGCACGGCGTAAATCTTAAAAAGCTATCAGATCGTGGCAGTCATATCTTTTTTACCCAGGTGTTTAGTCATAATTTCTTTCATGCAGATATGCATCCTGGAAATATTTTTGTTTCTTATGAAAACCCTGAAGATCCAAAATACATCGGCGTAGATTTTGGCATCATGGGAACTTTAGCGTTAGAAGATCAACGCTATCTTGCAGAAAATTTATTAGCCTTTTTAAATGCAGATTATCGTCGCGTTGCTGAACTACATTTAGAGTCCGGCTGGGTGCCATCTGATACTCGTGTGGATCAATTTGAGTCTGCAATTCGTACAGTGTGTGAACCCATCTTCCAAAGACCGTTAAGTGAAATTTCATTTGGTAGTTTGCTATTGCGCTTATTCCAAACTGCACGCCGTTTTAATATGGAAGTGCAGCCGCAATTGGTTCTGTTGCAAAAAACATTATTAAACATTGAAGGTTTGGGTCGCACCCTAGATCCAGATTTAGATTTATGGAAAACGGCAAAACCATTTTTAGATCGTTGGATGAGCGAACAAGTTGGGCCACGTGCTTTGATTTCCGGTTTGCGAAAGCAGCTACCACGTTTAGCTGAAAGATTACCTGAGATGCCTGATTTAATTTATTCAGGCTTGAAAACCTTTGAGCAGGGTCAAACCAGGCTTGAAATGCATAGCCAAGAGCTTATAGAGCTTCGCCAAGAAATAAAAAAGTCTAATCGTAATTTATTATTTGCTCTAGCAATCGGGTTTGCTGGTGTAATTTCTGCAATCTACTTCTTCTAATTTTTTCCAACGTAAGTAAATATATTTTTCTCAATGGATGTAACTCCTATCTTAGACCCTCTTAACGAGGCGCAACGTGAAGCCGTAAGCTGCGAAACCGTACCTGCATTAGTTATCGCAGGTGCTGGCAGTGGTAAAACCCGAGTACTAGTGCATCGTATCGCATGGTTATGCGAAGTCGTTGGGGTGTCACCATTTAGCATTCTGGCGGTAACCTTTACCAATAAAGCAGCAGCGGAGATGCGTGCACGTGTAGAGGAGTTGTTAAATAATAATTTAGGCGGCATGTGGATGGGCACCTTTCACGGTATCTCACATCGTTTATTACGTGCCCATTGGCAAGAGGCAAACCTAAAACAGAGCTTTCAAATTTTAGATAGTGGCGATCAAATACGCTTAATGAAACGTGTCATTCAAGGTTTGGGTTTGGATGATACTAAGTGGCCTGCAAAAAATGCTTGTTGGTTTATCAGCTCGCAAAAAGAAGAAGGTTTGCGACCGAAAGATATGAGCGACAATGGCGATATTACCCAACGCCAACTAATTAAAATTTATGCAGCCTATCAAGATGCCTGTGAGCAAACTGGGTTGGTCGATTTTGCGGAATTATTGTTGCGCAGTTTGGAATTATTAAAACACCGTCCCGATATTCTTAGCCATTATCAAACCAAGTTTCGCCACATCTTAGTAGATGAGTTTCAAGATACTAATTCAATTCAATATCAATGGTTGAAGCTGCTCGCTGGTGAGCAAAACCCTATATTTGCAGTAGGAGACGACGATCAGTCGATTTATGGTTGGCGCGGTGCGCGTGTAGAAAACATTCAAAATTTTGAGAAAGATTTCAAAGGTGCACAGCTTTTTAAACTAGAACAAAACTACCGGTCCACCAACAATATTTTATCCGCTGCAAATTCCTTGATTGATAACAATCAGGGTCGTATGGGTAAGAAGTTGTGGACTGATGGCGACGACGGCGACCCGATTTATTTATATGCATCGTTTAACGAGCAAGATGAGGCACGATTTGTTGCCGATAAACTTAAGCAATGGCTAGAAACCTGTAATGGTCGTCGTGACGATGTCGCGATTCTATATCGTTCTAACGCGCAGTCACGCATGTTTGAAGAAATCTTTATTTCGCAAAGCATTCCATACCGAGTGTATGGCGGATTACGATTCTTCGAACGTGCAGAAATTAAAGATGCTTTAGCGTATTTGCGTTTAGCGAAAAATGTTGATGATAATCCATCTTTTGAGCGCATCGTCAACGTGCCAACTCGAGGTATCGGTCAACGTACAGTTGCTTTGGTGCGTGATTTTGCCAAACAACATGAGCTCACCATGTGGCAAGCGGCAGAAAAAATTCTGCAAGCTAGTTTGCTGGCAGCGCGTGCTTCTAATGCGCTTGCGCAGTTTATGAATTTGATGACCAAGCTTTCTAAAGAAATTACAGATTTAGAATTAAGTGAGCAGGTGGATCATATTATCCAAGTATCCGGTTTGGTTGCGCATCACGGTAAAGATGCCAGTGAGAAAGCTAAGTCGCGGGTAGAAAACTTAGAAGAACTCGTAGTTGCTGCGCGTGGTTTTGTCGTTGATAACGATTTATATGAAGGTATGCCGCCATTAGATGCATTCTTAACCCATGCAGCACTTGAAGCAGGTGAAGGCCAAGGCGCCAAGTGGGATGACTGTGTGCAATTGATGACCTTGCATGCTGCGAAAGGTTTAGAGTTTCCATTAGTGTTTTTAGTCGGTTTGGAAGACGGCTTATTTCCTTCCAGTATGTCGATGGAAGAGCCCGGTCGTTTAGAAGAGGAACGTCGTCTTTGCTATGTAGGCATTACTCGTGCGCGACAACAATTAGTTATGACCTATGCAGAGTCAAGACGCCAATATGGTTCGGATAATTACAATCCGCCATCCCGATTCATTAGTGAAATACCGGGTGAATTAGTTGCTGAAGTACGGCCAAGATCTACCGTGACACAGCCTTCATACCAGAGTTCTGCTCCATCGATGATGATTAATGGCGCCAGAGCCAATAGCGAAGCTTTGAATGATACCGGCATTAAAATTGGTGGGCGGGTGTCGCATACTAAGTTTGGCGAGGGCGTAGTGTTAGACTGTGAAGGCAAAGGCAGTAGCGCAAGAGTTCAAGTACATTTTGAATCAGCAGGTAGTAAGTGGTTAGTGTTGGCCTATGCAAACTTAAATGTAATTGCTTAATGCATATTTAAAAATGCGCGTTATTAAAAAGTACATCAGATTAGCAAGATGTACTTTTCACATAAGTAAATGAGTTGATTATGCAAAGAAGAAAATTTTTACAATATGCGGGTGCCACTGCATTTACGGGTGCAGCTGCCGGTTTGGCAGGTTGCAAAGGCGAAGAGAAGGGTGAAGCGAATTCGCAAACCTCGGATGTTTCGCCAAGTAAAACCTGGGAATGGAAAATGGTCACCACTTGGCCGAAGAATTTTCCTGGTTTAGGTACGGGTGCTGAGTTTTTAGCTAAACAAATTAATGCCATGTCGAATGGTCGTGTCAATGTAAAAGTATACGGCGCAGGTGAGCTCGTGCCAGCGTTTGAAATTTTTGATGCGGTGGCAAGTGGCGCTGCACAAATGGGTCATGGCTCTGCGTATTACTGGAAAGGAAAGTATCCCGCGCTACAATTTTTCTCTACTACACCGTTTGGAATGACGGCGATGGAAATGAATGCATGGCTTTACCACGGTGGCGGCATGGAGCTTTGGCAAGAAGCCTATAAGCAATTTGGTTTGGTGCCCTCTGCTGCAGGGAATACCAATGTGCAAATGGCAGGTTGGTTTAACAAAGAAATCAATTCGCTAGAAGATCTAAAAGGTTTGAAAATGCGCATTCCTGGTTTGGGTGGGGAAGTGTTAAAACGTGCAGGTGGCACACCGGTTAATCTACCAGGTGGTGAATTATTTACTTCATTGCAGTCTGGAACGATAGATGCGACTGAATGGGTGGGTCCATATAATGATCTAGCCTTTGGATTTCATAAAATTGCCAAATACTATTACTATCCCGGCTGGCATGAGCCAGGCACCACGCTTGAATGTTTTATTAATCAAAGTGCCTTTGATGAATTGCCCGCAGATCTACAAGCTATTGTGCTGGCGGCTTGCCGTGTGGCGAACCAAGATATGTCTTTGGAATATATCGCACGTAATAATGATGCTTTAGATACTTTAGTGAATGAGCACAATGTAGAATTGCGTAAATTACCTGATGACGTTATTAGCAAGCTTGCTGCATTATCGAAAGAAGTTACCGCTGAGCTGGGTTATACAGACCCATTAGCACGCAAGATATTTGATTCATATACTGAATTTTTTAATAAATCACGTGCTTGGTTGGATATTTCCGAACGCGCCTACTTGAACTTACGTACTGGATAGACTAAAACTGTCAGCTGATTCATAAATAATAATAACCATAATAAAATACAGGTAAAGGAGCAGTTAACGTGGATGATCTTTTTATCAAATGGCGCACTATGTGGGATGCCAAGGAATACACTATTCAGTTATTTTTTATGGCTAATTTTTTAATTGCCCTATATATAGCATCGCTGCCATTACGTTCTACTGGTAAAGATATTACTGGAGCAAATCGTGGCATCATGATTGCGTTTGGAATTGGCTATGCAATATTAATTATTTTCGCATACTTGCAATTGGTTCCAACTTTTTCACCATATGGTTAATCTGAACAATCTTTAAAAAAATAAACGGCGCCCATAAATGATTTTTTAGGGCGCTTTTTTGCCCATAAGATTGTAAGAATATATTTCCCTAATAGATTTTATCCGGTAGCCAAGTTGCTAGTTCTGGGAAATAGGCAATTAATAATAAAGCAAATACCTGAATTGCTATGAACGGTGCAACACCTTGATATATTTGTTTGGTTTGAATTTCTTTTGGCGCTACACCGCGCAAATAAAATAATGCAAATCCAAACGGCGGAGTAAGAAAAGAGGTTTGCAAGTTAATCGCAATCATTATCCCTAACCAAACTGGATCTACACCGAGAGTAAGTAGCACTGGTCCCACGATGGGTACGACTACAAATGTGATTTCAATGAAGTCGAGGATAAAACCCAGTAAAAACATCAACAGCATGACGATAAAGATTGCTGAAAACGTACCGCCAGGTAAGTGTGTAAGTAACTCGTGAACTGCTGCGTCGCCTCCATAGCCACGAAAAACCAAAGAGAAAATAGAAGCGCCGATAAATATCATAAACACCATGCATGTCACGCGTACCGTACGCTGCATGACGTCTCTTAAGCATTGCAAATCAAGTCGGCGATTAAAGAGTGCTAATAATAATGCCCCTACGGCACCTACCGATGCCGCTTCGGTTGGCGTGGCTACGCCCTTAATAATCGAGCCTAAAACCAAGATAATTAATAAAATTGGTGGTACCAGGGCGCTTGTTACACGTTTAAACCATGCTGCAAAATTTATATCTTCATGTTTTTGCATTGCAGGCATTGCAGCGGGTTTTGTCCAAGCAATGAAAATTAAATACACAAGATACAGTCCTACTAACAGCAAGCCTGGAATGATCGCACCTACGAATAAATCGCCTACCGAAACGGTATCCGGTGAGAAATTGCCTTGGCTAAGTTGCGATTGTTGATAAGCAGATGAAAGAACATCACCAAGTAAAACTAAAATAATCGAAGGTGGGATAATTTGACCGAGAGTCCCAGATGCGCAAATGATCCCAGTAGATATTTCAGGCTGATAACCTCTTTTCAACATCGTAGGTAATGACAGCAACCCCATGGTGACAACGGTTGCACCAACAATCCCTGTGCTGGCAGCTAATAGCATGCCAACAAGCACCACGGAGATACCAAGTCCACCACGTAATGTGCCAAATAATGATGCCATGGTGTAGAGTAATTCATCTGCAATCTTAGAGCGCTCTAGCATCACGCCCATAAATACGAATAGTGGTACCGCAATTAGCGTTTGGTTAGTCATGATGCCAAATAATCGACTTGGAAAGGCTTGTAGCAGCGCAGGATCAAAAATGCCGGCGAGGATTCCTGCAAAGGCAAATATTAACGAGACGCCTGCTAGTGTGAAAGCTACTGGGTAACCAAATAACAACGCACAAATGACCGCTAGAAATAATATGAACGCAATGATTTCCATTTCTATTTATCTAGTTATTGCTTTGGTGTTTTTAACTTCAGCCAAGCGCGTCCGGCTAAAGAGATAGCTTGTAAGAAAAGCAATACAGCCATTAATGGGATGAGTGATTTTATAATATAAACTAGAGGTAAACCTCCGGCTTCTCGCGAGCCTTCTAGCAACTTCCAGGAATTCAGTACATAGTCAAAGCTAGCCCAGAGAATGAATCCTGCGAAGGGTAGTAATAAAAATAAGGTTCCAAATAAATCTACTTTAGATTTATTGCGCAGAGACATATCTTGGTAAAAAATATCAACGCGCACATGCTCATTGTGTTTTAGGGTGTACGCACCTGCGAGCATAAAAATAAATGCATGCAGGTAAGTAGTGGATTCTTGCAGTGCAATGCGTCCAAAGTTGAATCCGTAGCGCAGCACAACCACTAAAAAAGTTATAAATACCATTGCTAACACAAACCAAGCAGCAAGCTTGCCAACGCGCTCATTTAACGCATCGATTTTGTCGCAAAAATTTTGCATTTAATTACTTAAACTAGGCGAATGTGCTATGCGTGCTAATAAAATATTTTTAAAAGTGTCTGGGTCTTTGATGTGAGTAATTTCACCATCTTTTGGAAAAATCTTATCTTGCAGGCGTGATAACCAGAAGCGTAGTGCCGCGGCACGCAACATATATGGCCAAACGTTTAATTCTTGCGGATGAAAAGCTCGTTCAGCTTGGTAGGCATTTATTAAAGCATTATAGCAATCCATGTTTAGCTCACCACTGTCACTACTACACCAATCATTCGCAGTAACTGCGAGGTCATATAGAAATGAGTCGTTGCAAGCATAATAAAAATCGATAATTCCTGTCAGTGCTTGATCCTTAAACATCACGTTGTCACGGAATAGATCTGCATGGATGACACCTTTGGGTAGATCATCAGGCAACTCTTGTTTGCGGAAATGAATTTCTTGTTCCAGAATGATTTGCTCATCATTCGATAGATGGTTAGATACTCGTTCTGCAGTCTTTTCAGCCCAAGAGAACCCACGTGGATTTTCCAGCACTCCTTCGTATGATTTACCTATCGTATGCATCTGTGCAAGTGCGTGACCTACCGCAGTACAGTGAGCTTTGTTTGGTTCTAGCTCATTTTTACCTTCGAGGCGCCGGACAATGGCAGCAGGTTTATCTTTTAATACACGCACATAATTATTGTGCAAGTCGGCGATGGGGTGTGCTGTCGGCATTCCATGATCCGATAGATGCGCCATGAAATTTAAATAATAAGGCAAGGTATCAAATCCGACTTCTTCAAATATGGTCAAGACAAACTCACCATTTTCAGTGGTAACAAAATAATTGGTGTTTTCGATGCCCGCGTTGATACCTTGGTAGCTTACTAATGCACCTAAGGAATAATTACTTAGAAAAACTTCAAGCTCAGATTGCTCGATGTTTGTGTAGACGGACATACTTTATTAACTGTAATTTTTATATTTACTATTGAGAAAGCTCTGATTTAACTCGATACTTGGTTAAAAATATCTTTGCCTCGTAGTGACCATTACACTAATAAATCAGAGCTTTCATAAGAGGAAGATAATTTCTTAATGAATTCGATCAACAATTAAGCTATCAGATACCTGATGCAAGATGTGGAATATATTTAACCACTTTCATGTTTCAAATTTAGCGACATGATAACGTTCCAGCTGACCGATCACTAGCAATAACTTCTTAATACATGTCTAAAAAATCACAAGCAAATGCCAAGGCCAAGGCTAAATCTACACCGCCAATTGTTTTAGTTGATGGGTCTTCGTATCTGTACCGCGCTTTTCATATACCTAACCTGCAAAACTTGGAAAATTCTGAAGGTATGCCCACCGGCGCTATTCGAGGTGTAGTTAGTATGCTGAATAGATTACTCGGAAATGAAAAACCAAGCCATATTGCAGTTGTGTTTGATGCCAAAGGCAAAACCTTCCGTCATGACATGTACAAAGAATATAAAGCCAATCGTCCACCGATGCCGGAAGAGTTACGTGTTCAAATAGAACCTCTGCACGACACAGTACGTGCATTGGGTTTACCGCTGATTTCAGAAAGTGGCGTTGAAGCAGACGATGTGATTGGCACACTTGCCAAGCAAGCAGCCGATCAAGGCTACGAAGTGCTGATCTCAACCGGTGATAAAGATATGGCGCAATTGGTAAATGACCAAGTCACCTTGGTTAACACCATGACTGATACAAAAATGGATGCCGATGGAGTGATGGAGAAGTTTGGTGTTGCACCGCATCAAATCATTGAGTACTTGGCGTTGATGGGTGATAAATCTGACAACATTCCAGGTGTACCAAGTGTTGGACCAAAGACTGCTGCTAAATGGCTGAATGAATATGAAACCTTAGATGAAATCATTAAGAACGCCGATGCAATTAAAGGCAAAGTCGGTGAAAAATTTCGTGCGCATATCGATCAACTGCCTATGTCGGTTGACCTCACTACAATTCGTTGTGATCTGGACTTATCCACCAGCATTGATGAATTAAAAATCCAAGCAGAAGATGCGCCAAAGCTAAGACAACTTTATACGCAGCTCGAATTTAAAACTTGGCTGAAAAAATTAAATGAGCAGCGCGGCGAAAAAAACTTTGATGGTAACGATGAAGTTGCAGAAGAAAGCAAAACGGTAAAGACAGTAGACATCGAAAAAGCTTCTTATGAGCTAATACTTACTCAAAAAGATTTCACTCGTTGGCTAAAGAAACTTCAGCAAGCTGATTTAGTGGCTTTTGATACCGAGACCGACAGCTTGGATTATATGCAAGCTAATGTGGTGGGCTTATCTTTTGCAGTTGAGGCAGGTGCGGCGGCCTATGTGCCGCTTGCACATAACTATTCTGGCGCACCTGAACAATTAGATCGCAAAGAGGTATTAAAAAGTCTTGAGCCAATTTTGAATTGCGACAAGGCTAAGATCATAGGTCATAACTTAAAATATGATCGTAGTGTTTTATTAAATCATGGCATTCAACTCGATGGCATTCAACACGATACGATGTTGGAGTCCTATGTGTGTAATTCTGTTGCTAGCCGACATGACCTAGACACATTGTGCGAAAAACATTTGCAACATACTAATATTCATTTTGAAGATGTTGCGGGTAAGGGTGTTAAGCAAATTACCTTTGATCAGGTTGATTTAAGTGTGGCACTTGATTATGCAGCGGAAGATGCCGATATGGTGTTGCGTTTGCACCAAGAGTTTTGGTCTGAGCTAACGAAAAAGAAGAAGCAAAAAGAGCTCTATGAAACTATCGAGTTGCCAATGCTGAAAGTGCTTTCCAATATCGAACGCAATGGGGTAATGCTAGACGACAAGATACTTGCTAAGCAAGGCAAGCAATTAACCAAAAGAATTGCTGAAGTAGAAAAAGAAGCTTATGAATTGGCAGACGGCCCGTTTAATTTAAGTTCGCCGAAACAGATCCAAGAAATATTATTTGAAAAGCAGGGCATACCGGTTATTCGTAAAACCCCAAAAGGGCAGCCTTCAACTGCTGAGGATGTATTGCAAGAATTAGCGGTTGATTACCCATTGCCAAAAATAATTTTAGAGCACCGCACTTTGAGTAAACTCAAATCAACTTATGTAGATAAATTACCTACGTTAATTAATGCTAAAACCAAGCGTGTACATACTTCCTACCATCAAGCGGTGGCGATTACAGGGAGATTGTCTTCTTCTGATCCAAATTTACAAAACATCCCGATTCGTACAGAAGAAGGTAGACGTGTGCGACAGGCTTTCATTGCGCCTAAGGGTTATCAAGTTTTGGCTGCGGATTATTCGCAAATTGAATTGCGTATTATGGCGCACTTATCTCAAGATGAAAGACTGTGTGAAGCGTTTGCACAAGGTGAAGATATCCATCGTGCTACGGCAGCAGAAGTATTTGATCTTGAGTTAGATGCAGTGGAGTCTGAACAGCGTCGTGCTGCAAAAGCGATTAATTTTGGTTTGATCTATGGAATGTCAGCATTTGGATTAGCTAAACAATTAGGTATTACGCGAACAGAAGCTCAGCAATATATAAGTTTATATTTTGAACGTTATCCAGGTGTGAAAAAATATATGGATGGCATTCGTGAACTAGCACGTGAACAAGGCTATGTAGAAACATTATTCGGTAGAAGACTTTATCTGCCAGACATCAATAATAAAAATGTGCAACGGCGCCAATATGCTGAACGCACGGCAATTAATGCGCCTATGCAAGGTACCGCGGCAGACATTATTAAACGTGCAATGATAAATATTGATGCTTGGTTGCAAGAGAAAAATCCAACCACCACCCCAAAATGCAAAATGATTATGCAAGTGCATGATGAATTGGTTTTTGAAGTGGAAGATAGTGTGATTGAGTCGACAAAAGAAAGTGTAATAACACAAATGGAGGCGGCTGCAGAGTTATCCGTGCCATTAGTTGTAGATGCAGCTATTGGGGTAAACTGGGATAAAGCCCATTAGGTTTAAATGGCTAATTTTAATTTCAGTTAGTTACCTCTATGTGTAGTGGTGTGGCGTAGAAAAATTTCCACTTATCATATTGCCCTCACCCTTTATCTTGCTCTATGCGCAGAACAGTAAAGGCAGAAATATAATTCTCGCTAATTCACTTGGAGCTGGAACGCTTTACTAAGTGAAAATTAATTACTCTCGTTAATAGGACGGATAATGATACGGAACATCATTACAGCAGCCATACTTCTTGCAGCATTAGTATCGATGGCTTCGGTCGCGCAAGTCACTAGTGCAGTTGAGCCAGAACTAAATTTGGATATATCTGCTTATAAAGATAATTTAGCTGTCGCAAACCAATTGTATGCTCATCCATTTTCATGGACACCCGATTTGTCACAGCGAGCAAGAGTTATTAAGCTGCATGAGCAATTGGTTTCACCTAAACCTGTAGGAACAACAGGTTTTTCAGATGAGCCTGCTGTAACAGAACAGCGCCTAATTTCGTTTGAAATTTACCAAGGTGATGGCTTAGACGATCTACGTGAAAGATCAAAATATCACAACAATATAACGCTTCCGGATGAAGACACTGAGGCTTATGGGGTCTCTGTAAAACAGCGTTTTTAGATTTCTTAATACCCAAACGCCGATTTCTTGGCGGGTATGAAGCAATATGCTGTTTACTTTTTAGCCATATCTACCGCTTATTTACGCTATTTTGGCGAACTTTTTCTAGTAACGATCCTCTAACGTATAACGCAATAGCGTTACCCGCTTCCCTCCCTTAGCGGGATACAAAGACTCGGTCTCCCCAACCGAGTCATTTTTAGCCCCGGCAATCTAAATGTTTATCCGGGGCGTTTTTTTTCATTCTCATCGGCCATCGCTGAATCCAACCACGCTCTGATTTTATTTTGAGCTTGGCTTAAGCCCACTTGCTTAGTGGCTGAGAATGTCTGAATGCCACATTCAAATCCTTCTTGCTCCAGTTTAGAGCTGACTTGAGTCATGGTTTTTACCGTATGATTTCGATTTACCTTGTCCGCCTTGGTCAATAAGATATATAGCGGAAGATGATTTTGGTTTGTCCAGCGAATCATAGTCCAATCAATTTCTGTGAGCGGGTGACGTATATCCATCAACAATACTAATCCACATAGCTGCTTTCTATGCATCAGGTAATTCTCCATTAACTTCTGCCACTGTTGCTGCACTTTGACGGGGGCTTTGGCGTAGCCATAGCCAGGCAGATCAACCAAACATGTGTCTCCATCTAGTTTGAAGAAATTAACTAACTGCGTACGCCCTGGGGTCTTACTAGTGCGACACAACGAATTTTGGCGGCAGAGAGTATTGATTGCACTCGACTTGCCTGCGTTTGAACGTCCACAGAAAGCAATTTCGGCTTTAATGTCATCTGGAAAATCTTTCTCAGAGGAGGCGCTGCGTAAGAATTGTGCTTGTGAAAGCAGGGTAGTCATTTAGTTGCCTATATGGGTGGATATTCAGTAAGTAAGATAGATTTTAACGCGTTTGAGCTGAACAATTACGCCTACAACATTTCTGCTCATTATCAGTGAGTTTTTTTGGTTAGGTAATAGATCTTATGGTTTGGCTGTTTTGCGACCATCAGTACTATATGCTATACCTGTGAGCAGTTTTGGGCGGGTCTAATTCAATATAAGCTTGAACCCTATATATAGTTTAATAACAAAGTCTAGTTACCAATATTAATTTTCTGTAGTTAAGGATTCTATACATGAAGAGAAAACAGTGTTTGCTAATCGCAGTATTAATTTTAGCCGGATTTTATGTGGGCGGTGCACAAGCCGCAGGTGATGCAGAAGCTGGCAAACAAAAATCTGAGCCATGTGCTGCATGTCATGGCGTTGGTGGAGTGAGTGCTAATCCAGCTTGGCCTAAATTAGCCGGGCAAGGCGAAAAATATTTAGTCGATCAACTGCATCTTTTTAAAGAAAAAGTGCGCGTGAATACACTGATGAACCCTCAAGCTGAAAATTTATCTGATCAAGATATACAAGACATCGCAGCATATTATTCAAGCCAAGCAGCTAACAGCGGTAGTGCGGATCCAGATAAAGAATTTCAAAGCGAAAAGTTACATGTTATTGGCGAGCGAATTTATCGTGGTGGTAATGAAGAGACGGGCGTGCCAGCCTGCATGTCTTGTCATGCGCCTGACGGTATTGGCAATGAAGCTGCAAAATTCCCTCAATTAGCGGGCCAACATTCGGTATATACCGCAGCACAATTAAGGTCTTATCGCAGTGGTGCTAGATATCAGCCTGATGACAATTTGAACATGATGAAAGATATCGCAACCTATTTAAGCGATACTGAAATCGACGCAGTTGCTGAATATATTTCGGGTCTACACTAAACGCTTGCTAGGAATTGAAACCAGGAAATTAACCCGATAAGTTAACAAGATAAGCGGTAGAAATCGTCTAACAATGTCAGAACTACTGTTTATTATCAGTGTCTAAATTAGTAACAAACACTCTGCCTAATAATAAAATATGAATATACACAATCTCTATCGAATTATTTCGAGCGTACTTGCAGGACTAGTTTTTTCAATACTGTTGGTTACGGCCAATGCAGGCGATGAACACAATCATGAGCCAGTTGCTAATTTTGTAGAAGGTAAGCACTACCATCCCATTAGGCCTGCAGTTGAGACGGATGTAGAAGATGGCCAGGTAGAAGTGTTGGAACTATTTTGGTATGGCTGCCCACACTGCTTTCAGTTTGAGCCGTATTTGACGGGCTGGAAAGATACCAAGGCAGACTACATAAGTTTCACTCGTATGCCTGCTGTGCTTAATCGGGGCTGGTTAGCGCATGCACGAGCCTATTACGCATTAGAAACCATGGGTGAGCTAGAAAGAATGCACCCAATATTTTTTGAAGCGATTCATGTTCAGGGTAGACGTTTACGCGATGTAGAATCGATGGCACGGTTGCTATCCCAGCATGATGTCGATGTAGAAAAATTCAAAAGTGCTTATGACTCTTTATATGTAGAGACGAAAATTAATCGCTCGGAGCAGTTAGTTCGTCAATACGGTTCAAGCTCAGTGCCTACAGTAATCATTAATGGTAAATATCGCACTTCTGCAAGTGATGCAGGTGGCTATGAAAATGTTCTACGCATCATAAATATGTTGGCAGAAAAAGAATCAAGTTCAGTTGCTGCTGCAAGCTCTACAGAAGAGAGTGCTGAATAGTTTGCTAAGTTTATTCTTTGCTGCGAATTTGGGTATCTAATTCCTGATAGTCGCTAATCAATTTATCGAAATCAATCCGACCACTTCTTCGTGATTCCATTCTAGGCTGTTTATTTCTGAGATTATTAAAAATCTTTCTGACGGTATCTTTATCTTCCTTGTCCACTTTACGCTACCTTGATACATCCATATTTATGGTCAAGTTATTTTAGGGGATACGTGGCTGACTATGGTCTGGATGTAGATAAGAGGGAGGGCCGAGGTGATAGATGGGGTTGATGGCTTTAAATTACGAGCCTAGTTGCAACTTGAAAAGTTAATATAAACGTCCACCACTGACGATTCGTGGTCGCCAAAAATCATCGCTTAAGTTACTCACCGTTACTCGCTTGCCACTTTTTGGAGCATGTATAAATCGACCGTTGCCCAGATAAATTCCAACATGCGAAACGCTAGCTTTATTTAGAGTAAAAAAAACTAAATCTCCAGAATGTAATTTACTAAGACTGATGTTCTTTGCGCTTTTATGTTGTTGCAACGATGTGCGTGGTGTACGGATTCCTAATTTACCGTGTGTGTAATAAACCAAGCCACTGCAATCAAAACCCTTTGGTGACGCTCCCCCATATTTATACGGACTGCCCAATAATGATTTGGCTAAATCCGCAATTTCATCACCTGTATTAATACTTTTCTGATTACTTTTGGCGGCCGCTACCTTGGTTTTACTTGTTGTCTCACTGTGTTTAAGTGTATGTGAGCAGGCTATAAGCAAGCCTGAACAAAGCATCAAGAATGTGAATGAGCGAAGTATAGAAAGCATACAATAAAAATACCTAAATGGAACTTGAGTTCAATTTTATAGCAAGCAGCTGAACACCTATAAGTGAGATGGTATAAAGACTAAATTATACTGGATGAAAGCCAGTCATTAATACTTTCAACTAAATGAACACAGATATCTCACTTAATAGAGTAATCTCTCTCTCTTTATTTAGTTCAAACTATGAATTAACATAAGAAAAAAACTACTTGGTTGGAGCAAAGTATGTTATTTCCCCCGATTCCGCAAAATGAATCTAGTCGATTAGTCGCATAGCGTGCACTGGAAATCCTCGATACATCCCCTGATGTTCGCTTTGATTGCATTACACGGTTTGCTGCAGAAAAGCTTCAAGTGCCAATCGCACTGATTACACTTATTGATTCCGATCGCCAGTGATTTAAGTCTGCATGGGGAATTGAAGCAACAGAAATATCAAGAGATATTTCCATTTGTGCTCATGCAATTTGTGAAACTACAAGCAGCCATCCTTGGGAGCGTATTTACGAAATATGTGATACGAACGAAGGCAGTCGATTTTTTGATAGTCCGCTTGTGGTAGGTGAACCTTGGGTACGCTCTTATATTAGTTTTGTTTTACAGTCTGATTCAGGAATGAATATTGGCACTCTATGCTTAGTTGGTGCACAACCTAGAAGATTCGATAATGATGAAATTGATTTGCTTATAGAACTTGCATCAATGGCTGAAGATTTAGTGAATGGCCGCAATCTTCACCCTAAAACCACCAATTAGCTTACTAATTATTTAAACTGTAATTTGGATTTCAATGATCAGGTAACGTACTTTTATAAATCATAAATCCACGGCAATAGCCATGAATAACTTAGCCACATAATTATCGTGAGTGGTGTGCCGACTTTTACAAAATCCATAAATTTATAACCACCAGCATTCATGACTAACAAATTGGTTTTGTAGGCCATCGGCGTGATGTAGCTCATATTGGCGCCAAATAATACAGCCAAGATAAAAGGAGCTGCAGGTTGATCTAGCTGTTGAGCAATGCTTATCGCAACAGGTGTACCGATTACTGCAGCTGCATTGTTGGAAACAATATTAGTAAGTAATGCCATTAGTAACATTAAACCGCTTAGTACAATCGGTGCACTTGCGCCCGCTGTGAGATAAAGAAATACACCGGCTAAGTATTCTGTGCCACCTGTAGCCAGTAGTGCAGCACCCATAGCTAAACTTGCAACAACGATCAGAACAATAGGTGTGCTGAGTGCTTGTGTAGCATCACGCCAGTTTAAACAGCCCGTAACAATCAACAACAACACCCCGCACACCGCACTTATGGCAATGGGCAGAATACCGAGTGCAGCAGTTGCCACTATGGCAATCATGATCCATAAAGCTAGCAGCGCTTTAGCAGAATGTGGTAGATCTTCTGTGGAGTCTAATACTAAAAGTTCACCACTTTGTTTCAGTTTTTTCAGTGCTTCGGCTTTACCTTGTACCAATATAATATCGCCAGTACGTAACCAGACTTCACGTACACCTGAATGCAGTGTGTCGATGGTTGTACCTGCGTGGTGTAATGCAAGTGGGATAAGTTGATATCGGTCATGAAAACGCAAACGCGAAAGCGTTGTGTTTTCTAGCGGTGAGCCTTGTGAAACGACAATTTCTGCTAATTGTTGTTGTGAGGTGGACTTTAATTCATCTCCTGCGATGATTTCATTGTTTTTAGAATAAAGTGTCGCAGCTAGGACGTCTTCATATTCTTTTAATTCTTTTGGTGTGTCGCGAACGAACAAGCGATCACCTGCTTTAATTTCTACATCCGGCAATAATGAAAGTTGTGTATCTTCGCCGCGTTGAATACGTTCTACCTTCATCGCGCCACTGGTGAGCTTGATGAGTTGCGCTAGAGTTTTTCCTACTGCACGACTTTCTTCGGGTATGTGTAACTGTGCTAGAAATACGCGTGGAGAGGTATCGGATAAAGGTGTGTCACGTTCAGAAACAATAAGTGGTGCAATCAGCCACAAGTATGCAATGCCAATTACCGATACAATACTTGCTGGCAGTATAAAATCAAACATAGAAAATTTTTCCACACCCATGTCAGAGGCAACGGATACCACTAGTAAGTTGGTAGAAGTTCCTATAGTAGTGCACATGCCGCCCACCAGTGTGGCAAAGCCCATTGGCATTAACACACCGGAAGGTGAGCGATTAGTTCGTAGTGAAACGCTCACTAAAATGGGCAGCAGCAGAACGACTACAGGAGTGTTATTAATAAATGCACTTAACACTGCGCCAATTATTAGCGTTAATAACAAAGATAGTAATGGGCTGACTCGCCAGAGTTTTGCAAGTGAACGGCCGATGGGCTCGAGTGCGCCGGTACGTACTAATGCTTGCCCAGCAATCATCAAAGCGCATACCGCTATTAATGCCTCGTGACCAAATCCGGAGAATAGTTCTATGGAGTGGAATTTGTTTCCATCAATTTGATATGGAAATAGCTCAAATCCAACCGCCAAGATTGCGATAACCAATAAGCTAGAAGTTTCTAGTGGTATATTTTCTCGCGTGAACAGAATTAAGGCGATAATGGTTAACAGCAAAATGCCTATGGCATGTGGGTCTGGGCTGGCTGGGAAAGGCATGATGGGTCCAGGTTAAGTCATATTTAGAGGTATTATGTCGAATAGAATAGTGAGACTACCTAGAAATTTACCCATTTTTAACTGCTATAGGTGATTGGTTTCATGCCGCGCATTCACTATAATTCTCCACGTTTAAATAAGGTATCAACAACAAATTAGGAGTTTGTGTGAAGGATAATCAGTTTGCAACGACATTGATGACTATTGTAGGTGTGCTAATAGCGCTCACAGTCGTTATTTTAGTTATTTCAAATACACTCACAAGCACTGATTATTCTGAAGATAGTCTTGTGCAGGGAAATATTGAAGAACGAATTAAACCCGTTGGCGCTCTAGCTATCGCAGGTGTAACTCCGGTTAATGCAACTGAAAGCACTGATGATACAAACGTAGCAGCTAATGACACAGGAGCTAGCAAAAGCGCTGAAGAGCTCTACACAGGTTGTGCTGCATGCCATGACTCAGGTGTGCTTAATGCACCTAAACTAGGTGATAATGCAGGATGGGGTCCACGTGTAGTGAAAGGTGCTGATGCACTTTACTCTAGCGCTATAAATGGTATTGGTGGAATGCCAGCTAAGGGTGGTCGTGCGGATTACTCGGATGACGACATTAAGAAGGTCGTTGACTACATGCTGGAATCGGTTAAGTAAGCTAACTATTTGTTGCTTAATCTAATTGCTATTGAGCCTACTTGTTTAGTGGGCGATCATATTGTCGATAACTAATTGCCTCACAGAGGTGATTAGTTTCGAAGCTATCCGAAATATCTAGATCTGCAATGCTTCGCGCGAGTTTAAGTGTGCGGTTGTAACCACGTGCAGATAATCCTAGTTGTTCAAATGCTTTATCCATGAGTTTGTCGCAGTCGTCATTAAGCGCACAAAATTTCTCAATTTCTTTGTTGGTCATATAGGCATTGGGTTTATGTTGCCGATTAATTTGCAGCTCTCGCGCAGCGCAAACTCTCGCTTGTACGTCATGACTTGTTTCGTTGCTATTGGGTGTTTTTTTTAAGCTGTTCTTTAGCAGCACGCGGTACATCAATGTGTATATCTATTTGATCCAGCAAAGGCGCATCCATACCCGTTTGTGCACGAGAATAGGCTGTAGCAAGACTCATTAGAAATTATTTTTTTATGAGTTATTACTTATTGTAGTTTATTTATTTTTTATTAATTTCTTCTAGGTTGTGAATTCGTTGCTCTAGTTCTTTAACGCGTTGCTGGCTTTTTGATAGCAGCATAACTTGCACATCAAATTCTTCACGAGTAACTAGGTCTAGGCGTTGAAAAGCGCCTTCAATGGTAGCGCGTGCATTTTTTTCCAAACCTGCTTTTGCCGTTTTTAAATCTTCAGGTACGGCTGAGCTAATTTTGCGCACGATCTCGCTTACTGTTTGGTCTAAAGCCCCAGTGTCAAATTTCATTCCATCGTCTCCTATGTCTAAGTCACTAGTTTAACGGAATCATCAAAAAAAACAGCGCACCTTAATAGTGCACCCTTGCTTTTTAAAGGTGCATTATTTTGGTGCAGTTCATTTATATGTAAATAACTTATTGATTTATATGTATTAAAAAGTTGGCACGTGCCGTGCATTAGTACATGCAGTAGTAAAACTTAAATATAAACAACGCCCTTTTAGGGAGGAAATTAGATGAATAAGAAACTACAGAACTTTGGTACTTCTACCGTTCTGGTAACCGTTCTGGCGGCAGGCACAGCAGTGCTATCCACTACCGCATCAGCAGAAGCGACGCTTTCAGGAAACGCAGGGATTCTGTCTGAGTATATCTTTCGAGGCATCGTTCAAAACGATACCGCATCGGGTAACGGTGGCATCGATTTAGAAGTCGGTGGTTTTTATGCAGGCACTTGGATTGCTGATGTGGATGATGGCGTTGAGTACGACCTCTATGCAGGGTATGTACATGAATTCTCAAATGGATTTTATCTGGGCGCGGGTGGTACCAGTTACCAGTATTCCGACAGCTTTGATAATGAATACAACGAAGCGAATTTTTATGCGGGTTGGTCTAACGATCTATGGTCATTAGATCTTGAATACACCAAAGGTGATTACAACGGTGATTTTGTTGATGACAACGGCAACATTGAAGGCGATGAGTATGACTTTATCGCTGCAACCGTTGGTTGGAATGGTGTGTATTTAACCTATGGCGCGTTTGGTGATGATGCAGACGATCAACTCGGCGAATATTTTGAACTTGGATATGGTTTTGAAGTTGCAGGTTTTGATGTCACGGCAGCCGTTGTGCAGACCACCCGCAAGCGCCGGCGTCCATTGATTCATTGAGCAGACGGCACATCTCGGCGTGCTCTGCGTCGGTTGGCAGGCGTCCGGCCTTCGCGTCCTCCAGTCCGAGGACCGAGATCAGGATGGGGCTGATCGGAACGTAGGGCACGATGTTCATTGCTTTCGGCGTGCGTTCAACGCTATCCATATATTCTGGGAACGTTTCCCAATCCCACGGCATCCCGGCTTGCATCGACGCCAACGGTATCGCCTCGACCCGGGTCATCGACAGCATTGAACGTTCACGCGCCTCCGGCGCCACCGGCGCGAAGCCAAACCCGCAATTACCAATGACGACCGTGGTGATGCCGTGCCAACTGGAGATGGAGCAATAGGGGTCCCAGAAAACCTGCGCATCGTAGTGCGTATGCAGATCGACGAAGCCCGGGGCCACGATCATGCCGTCGGCGTCGAGTACCTTCGTCGCGCGGTGCGCTTCAATATGGCCGATCTCAGCGATGACACCATCTTTGATCGCGATGTCGCCACGATAGCGCGGCGAGCGCGATCCATCAATTACCATACCGCCTTTGATCAGCGTATCGAATTCTGCCATGGGTTCAGTCCTTATTCGGTTATCGAGATGCGGACCCACGATTATCCCATGGCGTAACCGCTGGGCAAAGATGCGCTCACGAATTACCCTATATCTGTAGAGGCCGAGGGCGGTAATGCGACGGCGTAGCGTGCTGAGGCGGAACGACGGTGGATCCACGTTAGCTTAACAACGCCCCCCGTGAGCGCAGTTTAGCGATTTCCAATGCGTTATTTGGCGGTTCCGGTGCGCTCGATTGGGG